>NZ_JAYGHR010000088.1:0-61199 GCF_034932365.1 Limnoraphis robusta BA-68 BA1
GCCATTAAAGTCTTCTGTTTGTTGTTCAGTTTTAACTTGGTATGATAGGCTCGTTGCATAGATCTATTATGTGATCTTACAGATAGTACCGTGTTGTACCATAAATCGTCAACTAAGTTACTGCTCTCTTACGAACTTCGCTCGCGCCGGAAACCGCCAAGTCGCAACTTTTCGCAATCTCTGAATTGGTGTCGGGAGGAAAACTTGCTCAGGCGCGTTAATATCTGCGATCATATCATTGTGTGAGTTTTTAGTTGCCGTGAAACAATTCCTGACGCTGGTTGTACGTCTTGAACCTGCCGCAGAACAGCAGAAATTGCTGGATGACAACTAGAACGAAGTCGGGACCAATTGTAACGGCCCGAGTCCTAACTCTTGGGGAGAAAGCGATCGCACTTCTAAAAATGCCATCATATCTTTAAACCCCGGCTGACCCCGAGAAGCCCCTGTTAACCCCATCGCAATGATTAAACCACACCAACCTTGAGTCATCTGACAGCGCGTGTCCCATTTTTCACGGGCTTGTTGATGGGTGGGATCATCTTCTAAAAATTCTCCTAACAGGTGAAGATCTCCATCTTCAGTTCTTAAAATACAGAGATCATAATTGCAACCTGCCATCGGATCTTCACCGGGGTTAAAACAAATGCCCGTTAGTCCTCCAGCTTCTTGTAAACTCTGAATGAGAGTTTGAGCTTTTGGCTTAGAAGTTTGAATTAAAATGATAGGTAAACCATCACCCTCTTCAGGAATATTGACTTCTGCGGCTTGATGAAACTGGGTTTGAGTTCTGAGATATTCTGCCGTTTCCCAAGGAACAACTCCCAAACTCAGGAAAGATTTAGCAGGGACTAAATCATCCCGCAGGATAGGCATTTCTAAATCTAACTCCTCATCATCATCGTCGGTTTCGGCGGCGGCTGCCATTTCTAAAAGTTCGTTAGCGACTTCTGGAAGGGTTTCCACCGTCACTAATATTTGTTTTTTTTGGGTGCTACCCGGAAAGGGAATGCGATAGCGACGAGAAAGGGCGGGAAACTGATGGGATTTGAATTTGTGTTTAAAATCTCGTAGGAAGCGATGCAAAGCTTCTAGGGTGACTAATACAGCCGCCGCTTCTTCCTCATAGAGAATTGAACGCAAGCCTTCTAACGGATGTAAATTCCCAAAGTTCGGCTGTACTTCTGAAATGGGTAGCGAGCCTAAATTCTCATCGTCCTCAAGATCCTCAAAATCACTGATGCGTTCATAGGTGACAAATAAGCAGTCTTGAGTCAGGAAGGCTTCTTCTAAGTTATCTTTGGGCTGATGTTGTACGACTCGCTCCCGAAAGCGTTTCAAGGAGTCTAAGGAGCGATACATCAGAACACCATAATCCATCCCTAATTTACCGAGGGTGGAAATGTAGAGGGTGCTGACATCAAATTCATTGAGTTCTACCGAGAGAATTTGGTGTTCGCCGAGTTTGTCCCAAGGGCCATCTTGCCAAATGGTGTAGGCTTTTTCTTGTAGGCTAGAAGCGTGTTGAGGCGGTAACTGAGGGGGACGACTTTCTGCGACTTCTTGCAGTCCCCGAAAGATTTCATCAATCAGGGGTAAGTCGGGGACATATTCAATGGTGATATCGAGATCTTGGAGAACACCCCTCAAGAAAAACTGGATTTCGCGATCTTTGACGACTATTTTTTGAGGACGAGCCGCAGGAGTTGGACTTTGAGGATGTTCAATAGCTCGTAGTAAGGTTCGCACGGTGGCTTCCGGCCCCAGGTCAGATGCTACCATATCCATCGCTCGTACCATTCCTTGAGATCCGTCCACCCAAATAATACATTCGCTACTGGCTGACTCATCTCCATCGGGGTTAGAACTCGACTCAGGAGACAGGGAACGGCGATCGCCTTCCCACACACTCGGAATTTGGGGTAAGTTTTGCAGCCGACGTAGGGTTGAGCGATTGAGACGTACCATCTAATACAATGTTCCCGTTGGCAATATTGATGTTGGGGATTTCCTTGGATCAAGGTTCCGCCAAGTCACGCTGACGAGCGTTTATTTAAAGCTTAGGCTATAGACGATCGAGATTGCTACAAACAACAATTTGTTTTACTCGGACTGAGTGAGCCTGAACAACACCGCTACAAAACTGTAGCATCCGATGCGCCTTTCGGTGATTCGGCTTCAAAAGTTCGCGCTTGGGTGCGGTTACTGATCTTAACCCTTCAAGGGGGGATGTGACAAATTTTATTATAGCTTGAGTTTTCTGCTGTCTTATCTGTTGAGTTGGTAAAATACAACCAGGTAGACAACGATGACACCGTTGACCTGATCAGCACTATAGATTAAGGAGTCGAGCCAAATCCATGACACAAACCGCTCAGTCTCAAGCTCAAGGAATTCAAATGACCGATTCTGCAATGAAGCAAGTTCTCCTGCTTAGAGAAAAGCAAGGAAAAGACTTGTGTTTGCGGGTTGGGGTACGTCAGGGGGGATGTTCTGGAATGTCTTACCTGATGGATTTTGTGGATGCAAGCACTATTCAAGAGGATGATCAGATTTTTGATTATCAAGGTTTCCAAGTGATTTGCGATCCCAAAAGCCTTCTCTACATCTATGGCTTAATGCTTGACTACAGCGAGGCTTTAATTGGTGGAGGATTTCAGTTCACGAATCCGAATGCGTCTCAAACTTGTGGCTGTGGTAAATCTTTTGCCACCTAAAACCCCCGAGAATAGTCCCGAATTGTAAACTTTTGTTTGCAAATCCCGTGAACGGTAAACCGTGCTAGACGATAGGTAATTGGCAAGAGAGCATCAAGCTGATTCTTGCTGAGAGCCTATCGTTGTCTAGTTGGGCTAAAATTCTTACTGTTGAGAGATTGTCAGTTTGACCCTATGAAAACGCCTGAAGAACTGTTTAAGGAAGGTTTTGAACGTTATCAAGCCGGAGAAGACCCCCAAACGCTTATTCCTGTATTTCAGGACGTTTGCGATCGCGCTCCCAAAAATAGCAATGCTTGGACGAGTCTGGCCTGGTTGTATTTACTGGCTGATAAACCCTCATCGGCTTACAAAGCGGCGAAGTCTGCCGTTAAACTCAATCCCCATGATCCTCAAGCGAGAATTAACCTGGCGGTGGCGATGCTGGATCTCGATAAAAAAGGCGTGAGGACTCATGTGGAAATCGCCCAACAAATGATTATGGCTGACTCAGAATGGCTTGATGAAGTGAAGAAAAATTTTGAGGATGGCTTAACTCGAAAACCTAACTGGAAAAGCCTGACTCGCGTTCAAAAATGGTTGTTGGAAATTTGAGAATTCTAATAAGTATATTTACCTGAATCTCCTTCAGGAGTAGAATGATTTTTGGGTGTTCTTCAGAGGGATAGATCAGGGCTGTAGCCTTGATTTAACGAGGGTTGAGAGATGATTAAGGGTTGAAAGATGATGTAGATTTGTTGAGATTTTGTAACAAAAAATTATATAAATTCATCAAAAATTGAGCCAACTAATGATAAGATTTGGAAACTTCAGTCATTAACAATCTTGATTCACGGTTGACAGTAATTTTTGATAAAGCAAGGAGTTGTGAGAGCTATGAGTATCGATAATACAGTCCACGTTAAAGCAGAAACCCGTAATCATAAAGGTTTCTTTGTACAGCAAGCGGCTTACGAACTAAAGAGTATTGATGATTCGGGTTGGGCGCTGATTTGTTTAGATGATGCAGTTTGCTACTACGTTGATCCCGATAACTTAGAATCAGACTCAGATGATGATTCAGAAGAATCTGAGAGTTAAATAACATTTCACCGATAAACACTGACTAAGAGAGATTAAATTTTGAAAAAAGACTGGGTTGGGGTAGCTGTCCTGAAAAAAGGAACAGCTATTTTTTTGTGAAACCGAAAAGGTGTAACATAGTATGAAGATAGTTAAATTTCAAAATACAGTTCTCCCCAGTGCAGAATACTGCTTCTTCCTCCGCTCTGATACCCGTAGCTGAATACTTTAAACTGCTTTCTGAAGTGAGTCGCCTACAAATCTTAAACTGTTTGAGATCCGGAGCGATGAACGTCACGGAGATTTCGGAAGCCACGGGTTTAGGACAAGCCAACCTCTCAAAACATCTGAAAATTCTGACTCAAGCGGGGATTTTATCCCGTCAACCTGTTGGAGTCAGTGTTTACTATGAAATTAATGATCCGCTAATTTTTGAATTGTGTGAACTCGTTTGCGATCGCTTGAGTGATCGAATTCAACAGCAAGCTGAAGAAATTAAACAACTCAAAACATTGCACTCTCCCCACTAAAGCGATCGCCGGGGTGGAGATTAATTAAGATTGTTGGTTGTAAGGTAATTTTGCCAATAACAACGCTAAACCACAAGTATTCGTAATTCCCGCAAACATTAACCCCGCACCCACAAAACCACTCAACACTAAAAACCCTGGAGAAACAAACGCACCCAATAGGGTTCCGGTCAACACCAAGGAACCTGCAACAATTTGCACCTGACGCATGAGGCTAAGGGGTGCTTTTTTGTTAAGTTTTGTTTGATAACCCTCAGCTTTCCAAGCATTGAGTCCCCCCTCTAAAGTGACAAGATTTTCAACTTGAAAGCCACTGGCGACGAGCTGTTGAGCGGCTTGAGTCGAGCGACGTCCACTCTGACAATAAACGACGACTTTTTGACCTTCGTTGGGAATTTGACTGGGATCGAATTTGGATAAGGGGACTAAAATTGACCCGGCTAGGTGTTCGCCTGCGTATTCGACAGGTTCACGCACGTCTACTAACGTTACCGCTTGTTGCGCGAGCCACTGCTTGAGGATGGCGGCTTCTATCGCTTCGGGTTGATCGATGGTTGTTGTGCTATTCGTCATCATCTCAAGTCCTCTGGGAGTTGGTATTTTTTTGAGCAAGGTTGCTTTAATTACTATATTACTATACAGTTAAATTTAAGGATTATAGAAATGGCGATCGTGATGAAAAAGACCTGTTATCGTCTGTTTATCGGACTTGTAGCCATCGTTGCGTTATTGATATACCATCCCACCTTCGCCCTGGCTGAAACGAACCCCAGTGAATTGGCCCAAGCCGTTCAAGAAATCGAACTTCTCGATCAGATGAGATCCGGTTTAGCCTCAACCCTGGAAGGTGGGACGGAAGAACCCACAGGAGAAACCTTCAAACAAGTCTGTAAACCCGTAGGAATGCGAGCCAAACAGCTTAGTGAAGAAAACGGTTGGCAAGTCAAGCAAATTGCCAAAAAATATCGAAACCCCGCCCATGCACCCCAAAATTTGCACGATCGGATGGCACTTGCTAAGTTTGAACAAGATCCAGAATTGATCGGATTTTGGGATCGCGAAACCCTCAACGGAACCGAAGGAACCCGCTATTATCGTCGAATTTCCGTTGAAGCGAGTTGTCTGGCTTGTCATGGTTCTAAAAATTCTCGTCCTGAGTTTGTTCAAGCCAAATATCCTCAAGATTTAGCTTTTGATTTCCAAGTCGGAGATTTACGGGGGATGTATTCTGTATTTATTCCTGATTTACAAGCTGCATTACAAACTGATAATTAAACCCTGTGGAGGTGAATCAAAATGCTCAGAAAACAACAGGCAATTTTATCAGGGTTTTTAATCTTGATTCTGGTATTAACTCTCAACTTGAGTTATTCTCGACCCGCCCAAGCTGTTGTCAGCAAACAACAAGAAACCCCTGAACAAATTCTCTATCAATCTCGTCATACTTTACAGGATAATACGGGAAGTTCCTGGCAAGTTGTCTTGTTTAAACGAGTAAAATCCGGTGAATTGCGTGAGATTAATTTACGTTTAGTGGGCTTTCCGGGTGAGGTAGAATTTGCTCATGTTCAACCTTTAAAAATTCAGGATGCTGACAATATTTTAGAGGCGGATGATGTGTTTAGCGAAAAATCTCCTGCTCCAAATGTGGGTCAATATGATATTAAACCCATTTTATCTCAACTGTCAACCAATCATTTAATTGAATTGAGATTACCCTTAGAAAAAGAGCGAACAGTCAAAGTTCCTCCTGCTGTGATTATAGAATGGCAAAGCATTTAACAGGGAACAGGCAAGAGGCAAGAGGCAAGTATAAAAACCCGGTTTCTCGCAGAAACCGGGTTTTTGGGGCGTACTCAGAAACAAGATTGCTAAACTCGCCCCTTCTTTGCTGATGCTAACTAACTTTTGCCATTAGACTTAGCTTTAGAATTCGCCTGAGTTTTGGCTTCTAGACTTTCTAAGCGACTCCTCAATTCTTGGTTATCTCTTTTAACCTTATCGAGTTCTTCCCGCAGTTGTTTAACGGCTTTATCAGAACCGATATTTTTCTGTACCTTTTGAACTGCTTCTTCTGCTTTTCGACGAACTCGACCATCGAGAGTTTGGTCAGCTAAGTCATTTAAAACAGCAATGGCTTTGGGAGTTTCCATCTGTTCTAAGGCGACAACAACCGCCACTTGAGTGAGGAAAAATTCTTCTTTTGAGAGTTCTTCCAAACGCTGTAAAATGCGTTCAAGATTGATGTTGTTTTGACCTGTTGAAATGCTTCCTAACGCTCGAATTGCAGCTAACCGTAAGGCTTGGGGAACCGTTGGAACGCTATAGCTGAGGATTAAATTGAGGGCGGGTTCTGAGGTTTTCATGCGACTTAAACCAGAAATCGCTGCTGAACGTAATACCTCATTCCAACCCATTCGTTCTTGCAATACCAATTCTAACAGTTTGATTCCGTTTTCTTCGGTGAGCGCTTCATCAGGATTTCCGGCGACCATTTCACCGATAGCAGTAATGGCTGAAGCTTCCACAGAATAACTCACATCTCCCTTTTCAACAATAGATTTGAGGGCTTGATAGCTGGCGGGTATTTTAATCTTAGCTAGGGCGTTGACAACCGCCTGACGCACTCTCGAGTTCGAGTCTTCTAACCCGACAATTAACCCAGCAAAGGCTTGATCCAGTTTAATTTTATTTAACTGTTTGGCGATTTCGACACGTACACCCCAAAACGGTTCATCCTTGAGGGCTTTGGAGAGGGTTTTAACGACTTCTAATCCGCCTTTTCGGGCTAATGCTTCGGCTGCAAAAATACGAGAAATGGGATCAGGATCGAATTGTAATTGTGCTTTGAGTTCAGCAACCGGATACTCTAAGCTAACGGTTTTTAGCGTGTTATTTCCCGCATCAAAGCTGATGTATTTTGGTTTTTCTGAGAGGGGAAAATAGAAGGATTGTTCGGCTTCATGGATGCGAACCGTAAAGGTTTGAAACTGGGGTGTAGTTTCGTCTTGACTCAATTTTGGTAAATAGCCAAAGGCAATCGGAATTTTCAAATCAAACAAGTTGGTTTCACTGATTTTATCACTGGTTTTAGCTTGCTTTTGTTTAACCGTAATTTTAGCAAGTTTATTTTCACCATCCCAACTATAAGAAACCTTATAATCTGGATGTCCACCCCGATATACATATTGATCAAATAAAAACAGCAAGTTGCGTCCAGTTGATTGCTGAATCGAACGCAGTAAATCAAAGGTTTCTACGGTTTTGTGCGCGTTATTTTGAACGAAGGTATGAATCGCTTTTGTAAACAGTTCATCGCCTAATTCGGTGCGAATCATGTGATAAACACAAGCCCCTTTTTCGTACAAATGACGATCATATAGTTCTATGGCTTCTCGATAAATATGAGTGACAATGGGGCGGCGATAACGAGAGCGATCTTCTGATAAATAATTGCGGGTTTCGGCGAGTCTATAATAGGCGGCTTCCTCTTTTCCATATTCATGTTCTGTCCACAAGACTTCTGAATAAGTCGCCATTCCTTCTTTGATCCAAGCATGAGACCAATGTTCAATCACGACTAAATCACCGAACCATTGGTGAGCGAGTTCGTGAGCGACTAAACTTTCTGTACTGCGGTTATCAATTGCAGCTTTTTCATCGAGTAAACAGCGATCTGTTAATAGAGTAGTCGAGGTATTTTCCATTCCTCCAAAGATGAAATCATCGACACAAACTTGAGCATATTTCGGATAGGGATAAGCATACCCAAAAGTTTGAGAGAAAAATTCCATCATTTGGGGTGTTTTACCCATGCTGCGGTGAGCATCTGCTTCGCGGTTTTTCTCGACATAATAGAGAACGGGAATGTTATTCCATTCGTCTTTAATTTCGGCAAATTCACCGACCGCTAAGGTCATTAAATAAGTGGGATGAATTTGTTTTTGTAACCAGTGATAGATGATCTTTTCACCCTGAATTTCGGAGTTGATCAGTTCACCGTTAGAAATAGCAATAAATGGCTGGGGAACTTGCACCCGAATTTCTGATGTAGCGAGTTGTCCGGGATAGTCGAAGCAAGGAAACCAAAAACGTGAGTCTTCGTCTTCGCCTTGGGTCCAAACTTGAGTCGGTTTATCGGGATAATCAGCGTTTGGACTGATAAAATAGAGTCCTCGTTGGGGGTGATCGACATGATAGGCGATCGCGATCTTGATTAATTGGTCAGCTTGGGTCGGTTGGCTGAGATAAATATCAAGCTGTTCACCATCATAGTCGAAGGATTGATCGACTTGATCAATTTTCACCGCCTGAATTTCTAAGTTAACCGCATCAAGCCTCAGTGTTTCAATTCCACTTTGCACGGGTTTTAAGTTAATGGTACAATTCCCGTGAAAGGATTGGTTTGGAATGTCTAGCACCAGGTCAAGAAAGATATGTTCAACTTGTCCGGGGCGGTCGGGGTTATAATGGGGACGAGCGCCCGGTAACTCAAAGGATTTTTGGCTGTCGGTCTCGGTATCAAAATAGGAGTGCAACATTTAGTAACTCTGAAGCTACAGTAAAAAAAACAAACAAAACACCGTGTTTGCTGCTCTATTATAGATGAAATTTGGCAATTAATCCTCTGACTCGTTGTTGAATTGGGATGAGGCTAACAGTCTGATGGGGTTGTTGTTTTTTGACGAAGAGCAACTGTAACCTTTTGATGGATTTTCGTTGCGGTGAATTTTAGTCGTTTCAGGAAAATATTTCGGTTTTTTGAAAAACCCACTCAATTGAAGCTCTTATATCGACTCATTTATAATTTTGAAAAAATAAAGTTGATCCTCTTGTTTGGCTTGGAACTGAGAAGAAAAGCTTAAGAATAAAGAACAAATTGATCATCTTAAAACCGTTTGGAAATCTTGTAAAAACCAAGGGTTTGAGGGAGTCCGAGCAGAAAATTACAAAGTTTTAACGAGATTAACTTGACAAACCTGTTATTTTATAGTATAAAATGTCAACATTATTTGATAATTAGGTTGCAACTCAACCGAACCCAGCTTAAAATTTAAACTCTAAAAGCAAAAGCTCAAATCAAGGTTCACAAAGGATGAAGCTGGCAGCACGAGTCGAGCAGGTTACACCGTCCCTAACGTTAGCGATCTCAGCCAAAGCCCAGGCTATGAAGGCTGAAGGAATTGATGTCCTCAATTTTAGTGTAGGAGAACCTGACTTCGACACGCCTGATCACATTGTCGCGGCGGCAAAGCTTGCGCTAGACGAGGGCAAAACTCGCTACGGGCCAGCGGCTGGCGAAAAGAAGCTGAGACAGTTAATCGCAAACTCCCTCAACGAACAGACGGGTTTATCTTATCAAGCCGAGAACATTATTGTCACCAATGGCGGGAAACAGTCGTTGTACAACCTGGTAATGGCAATGATAGAAGCTGGAGATGAAGTGATTATTCCGGCGCCTTACTGGGTCAGCTATCCCGAAATGGTGAAACTGGCAGAGGGAAATCCGGTGATTGTTCAAACTTACAGCGATACCGGATATAAAATCACCCCTGAACTTTTACGTCAGTCCATCACCTCAAAAACTAAACTGTTTATTCTCAATTCTCCCTCAAATCCGACGGGAATGGTTTACTCTCCCGATGAAATTCGAGCCTTAGCAGAAGTTGTTGTAGAAACAGGAATCTATGTCGTTTCTGATGAGATTTATTGTAAAATCATCTACGATGATGCTAAACATTTAAGTATTGCGGCAGCTCATCCTGAGAGTTATAAATACACTTTTATTAGTAGTGGTTTTGCTAAAGCCTACGCGATGACAGGCTGGCGATTAGGATATTTAGCAGGTGATGCTCAGGCGATCAAAAGTTTAACCCGTATTCAAGGTCATAGCACTTCAAATGTTTGTACATTTGCTCAATATGGAGGCATTGCCGCTTTAGAAAGTTCTCAAGACTGCGTAGAAGAAATGCGATTAGCCTTTGCTAAACGGCGAGAAGTGATGTATGAAATGCTGAGTCATATTCCGGGAATTAGTTGTATTAAACCGGATGGTGCCTTTTATATGTATTTGAATGTTAGCAAGTTTAATCTCACTTCGGTTGATTTTTGTAATGCCTTATTAGAGGAAAAACAAATCGCTGCTGTTCCCGGAATAGCCTTTGGAAATGATGATCATATTCGCTTATCTTACGCGACTGATTTAGGAACAATAGAAACGGGTATGAAACGTTTAGAAGAATTTGTGCGATCGCATCTTTAAGAAAGAGTAGGGGGGGGGTTCATAACAGTTTACAGTTATCAGTTATCAGTGACCAGTTTTTACAGTTATCAGTGACCAGTTTTTACAGTTATCACTGGTTACTGGTTACTCTCTTGCGAAGTTTGCAATCTTAGCAACTGCCGAACCCGTAAGGGTCACTGTAAACTGTAAACTGTTCACTGGTTACTGTTCACTGTTCACTGTTCCTAGCGGGAAATCTCAAAATGTTGTAAACCTTCGGGAGACTCCTGACTGACATTCACCTCTTGGACAACGGCCCCGGGCGGCCCCTGATGGCACCATTCAATCATTGATTCTACATCGGTTTGTGAGCCTTCTAACACCGCTTCAACCCGACCATCTGATAAATTCCTTACCCAACCGTTAACGCCCCGTTGTATCGCCGCTTCGCGAGTGGAATAGCGAAAGCCAACCCCTTGGACTCGTCCAGAGATGAAAACACGAACACGCTGAGTTGATGAGGGTGATGAATTTGGCATAAATGACATCATTAATTCGCTTTATTCGGGATCTTCTAATAAAATGGTGTTGAGTAAATTCAACTCCGAAGATGCCATAAAATAGCAATTATTAAATGCTAATTCTAACGAAGACATTGACGGACGGCCAGCCACCGCAGCCCAAGGAAAATCCTGATATTTAGCAATTATAGGTATTACAGACCCTTGAGGAGTTAATGTCCGTCCCAAAGCATTTCGCCAGGTTTCTGGGTCAACGAATTCCTGTTTTCTTTCAACCCCATCATTAGCAGAATCTTCTCGCCAAAATTGGGGATAATCTAGGGGTAAGGCAATCATCACATCGTTGGATTTAATATCTTCTAGTATAGAATATTCTCGCCATTCGGCGTTATTTTCACGCAGTAAAATTTTATGGAGATCGCAAGCGGGTCTACGCAGTTTAATCGGGATTTTTTGAGACTCTCCTATTTGATTGAGTATGCCCATTAATCGCTTTCTAGCTTGACGAATTGAAGCTTGAGACTCGGAGAAACTGTATTTTTGTTGATTTTGGCGATCGCCCCAATCTTCCCACCAAAACGCCCCCAAACAAGTGAGATAATCAGGAATCTTGGTTGTATCATTGACTTTCGGTAAAAGGGGACTTGAGGGGCGAGAAATTGTTTTAACTAATGCTTCAAGCGTCGGATAATTGGCGTAAGAAACCCGATCAATTTGAGTGGTTCGTCCTGTTAATTTAAAATCTTTAAACAAGTCTTCTACCAATTGTTGACCCTTCCTGACTAATCCCTTTAACTCAGAAGGATAACTTTGATCACACATAAAAACATTAGCCTCTTGCAAAAACTGTTTAATCTCATCAGAAATTAACTGAATTAATTCATCATCCCCAATCCGACCAACAGGAACAAAGGCTAATCGTTGTTTTTGCAGTCCTGCATCCCCTTTAATTCGAGTCAAAATGGTCGAACGCAGCATTAATAATAACGTTAATAAATCGCTCGATTGACGCAACCATTGACGATCTTTATCGACGGTTTCGCTGGGAATAAAAAAGTCATTAATTAGCAAAACGAGCCGCCGAGGAATATTTTCACCCGAACATTTTTCACCCGTTTCAGGATGGGTATATTGTCCCCGTCCGCGATAAATTAACTGGGCAATTTCCATCAACGAAGCTTCTACACTAAAACGGGGAAAAGAGGCAATAATCCAATCGGCTTTTGGGAAAGAAACCCCCCTCGAACCGGAAGAAGTCATTAAAAATACCCTAACATTATCCCGTTGAGGTTCAGTGACTAACCGCAGGCGTTCACGGGGTAAAACACTTTGGTCTAAAACTTGAACTTCATCTTTTAAAAATAACCCTTTATCTCCCTCGGTTAACATTCCCTTGAGTAGGCGTAAAAATGCCTTATCTTGAGCAAAAAATATAATTTGTTGCGCGTTATTTTCTAACCCTTTTTTGATTTCTTGCCAAGCATTCTTTAAAAGAACGTATTCACTTTGTTGACGAATGGCTGATTTAATACTTTGTGGCTTGCCATCAGAGGTTAATTCGGGGGTAATTAACGACAAACGAATACTATAATCAATCGTTAATTCTGTTGCGGGATAACTATTACTCATAATATGTAGGGCTGAGTGTTTATTTCCCCCTATTTTTAATTCAGTTCCCGTTACCCGAAACGCCTCATCACCCCGACTTTGACTAATTAAAACTTTATCGGGAACCCGCTTACCCGCTTCCAGAAAATTCTTGAGAACAATTTCATTACTTAAAGACGCATCTGCAATAATTAAAATTACCCGAAACGGTGAATCTTTAAAAGGTTGGATAAACTGTTGTTGTAACCATCTGGCTATTTCATTAACAAATAATGCTCCGGCTCCATCCCCTGCCACTTCATCTATCATTACAATAATTGTCGGAACTCGGTTGGCAAATTCTAGGCGTTCATTAATTCCGGGTCTAGTATCAAAACGGTTGCGAAATAAGTTGCTTAACGCTTCAATTGTCGTCCCTTGACTTAAATTTCGATACCCTTGTGTCGCTACGGTTAAAACAATTTGTTGAACTTGGGGGTTTTCTTTCAATAAATGACGAGTTGCAGTCGCCAAAGTTCTTAAAACTCCAGGGCTTCTTATAGTATTGACTCGCTCATCCCGTTCATTTAGAGATTCTTTATAGCGTTGACTGGTAGCGATATCATTATTAATTTCTTGTTCTTGTTCGGGATTAATACAAAGGGTATTAATAGCAGGATCTTTGAAATGCTCAACCCCATTAACAACAACCAGACTATCAATATTTCTCGTGTTTTCTTCTTGAGAGGCTATTTTCTGATCATAGTAGGTTTTAGCGGAACGAATCAGTAAAGAGTTAGTTGTAACAGTTAATATTCCCGTTTTTTCTCCCTGTTCTTCGGCTAAATCTTGGGTAACATTTTGATTAATCACCACGCGAGGACTCGCATACAAAAATAAAAATCCTTCGCTTTGTTCTTTCAAAAAAGAGACAACCGAAGCCGTTTTCCCAATCCCCGGATTTCCTTCTAAAGCGATCACATTTAACCGCCCAGATATTGCCGAACCTAAACCCGCTTTGATCACCGATTTATGAGCATCTCTAAGCGTTAAATTGGGTTGAGTTAGATAAGGATAAATCGCAGAACGGGGAGATATTTTAAAGTAAGCTTGCAGCTTTTCTGTTTCTTCAATGGCGTCTAAAATATGCTGTTTTTCAAAGGTTTGCATGGGTTGAAAGAAGTCTTCTACCTTCTCACTAAAATCCATGCTTAAATCTTTTTCAAAGCTGGGTGTTTGTTTAAAATAACTTTTTGCTTGCTTTTTTAAAGCTGGCGGTAAAGAGTTTAAAAGTGTATTAAAAACAACTTTAATTTCCTCGTTAAAATTTTCTGGATTTTTCTGCTTGATTAGATGTTCATAAGCTTCACCCAAAGATTTCATTAACTGAACTTGGGGATTATTCTCCGAATTAAAATGAGCCGATAAACTTTCAACCCCGTTTGATGTAATCGCCATTGCTCTCGTCAGACAAGAGTTTTGTAACCGTTTTTTCTTTTTCAGCAAATCAACTAATTGATAGGTATAGGAAGACGCTTGAGATAATTTATAAAGGGGTTTATCTTTCCCACTAAATACAAAAAGATGTTTTTCTAATTTAGAACTTACTTGCAGTTGATCGCCTTGAACTTCTGCACAAATCCGCGAAAAACTTCCTCTCGCATCTAGATAACGAGTATAACGGTTAATTTCTTGACAATGAGCCGTTTCTAAACGAAAGTCTTCTAATTCTAAAGGAGCGTTAAAAGAAAACTCAAAACAGAGAATAAAATCCTGTGGCGGTTGACGTTTTTTGAGTTGTTCTTCTGTGGGAGATAGCCAGAGTAAAAAGTCTGCTCGTCCTGACTTTCCTTGCTTGACTAAAGACGGATCAATAAAATCGGAAATCTTAAAAGCTTGATGAAATTCCTCAGCCGTTTGTTTGGGTTCCAACTCTCTATTATCTGTTTGTCCTGGTAACGTTAAAGGACACCAAAACGCCTCTAATTTCATCAGGCGAGAGGGTTTATAATGATTCAGACATTCTCGTAAGCTACTCCAGCCTAAACCATACCCTAAAACCAATAAATGACGTAAATATTCTTGAATCCGTTCTTCAACATAAATATCGTGAACAGGTAAAGTTTTTGTTTCTTTTAAAGCTTGAATGAGGTGTTTGCTGAGTTGACTAATTTTAACTTTTCGCCAAGGTTCGAGTTGGGGATGTTCTTCGTTTAAGAATTTACTATGCAGTAAATGGGCGATAACCCCCCGTTGAACGGCGATTTCAAAAACTTGTCCCCAAATAGAAGCTTGTTCTAAATTACTGTTCATGGTTTTGTCCTCCGACGAAGTACCTGAGCCATTCGAGTGAGTATCGCTGGATAACTTAATAATACTTTTCCTTGGCGTCGTGAGTGTAAAATTCTGGCTTCTCCTGCGGCTTCAGTGGTATTCGGAGAAATCCAGCCAAAGGGGTCAAGAACGGGAATGAATTGTTGATTCTGTATACCCCGTTCTGCTTCTATAAAATGCAGTCCTCGCAGTACAGTTAATAAGCAAGGATGAACGGTTGAATTTTGTTCGGGATCGATTAAATGTTGACGCGATTTTTCCGTCCAGTTAATATTACTAAGGCGAGAATCGGAGAGCAGAAAATAAACACAAAATCCCGATTGTGGTCTTTTTGATTCGTCAATGGCGTGGAGGGTTGCAAAGGTATAAACCGGAATAATATCGCGTAACCCCATTTCTCCAATCTGCTCAGAAAAATAGGTGTGATCGCTGGCTCGTAAAATTTCAAAAGCAGCTTCCCCAGACTTAAAACGTTGTCGCATTCTTGTTCCGGGAAACACATCTCGCAGCAGGGTATAAATCGTTAAATCTGGGAAATCTTGGTAAAGTTTTTGCAGGAAGTTTTTATCCGCTAAAGGGGTATTATAATCGGCTGTTCTGTTAATCCGACGACTCCGATAACTATGAGCTAATAGGATAATATGTTCACAACCTTGTTTTTCTAGATAGGCGATTTCTTCTTGAATCAGTCGTTGTTCCCGGAGTTCTTCTTCTGTAGAAACAATATCAGATTGGGTTCGTCCGGCTTTGAGTTCATAGCCAACCAGGGGAGTTTCGATAGCGGTGGCGATGTAACTTTGACTTAATATTATATCATTTTTCTGTGGATTTTTTGGGCTTTCATCGCAGGGGCGGCTTTTATAGGAAATTAAACCCAGTTTGGAGACTGCGGGTTTTTCAGGAGTAGAAATCGCGATGGGAAATGCACTCAATAAGGCGGTGAATACTCCTTTTTTCACATAGCCTGCATTGCTTTTTTTCAGGTTTTCTAATACCATTCCCTGCATTCGTGTGGGATTATCTTGGGCTAATAAGGACTCTAGGGCTTGAGTCGCAGCATAGATATATTGTTCACCGCTTTGATCATCATCTTCTTGGCTTTGTTGGAGTCGGAGAATTGAGGTTGTAAAGGATAAGTTTTCGGTGTCTTTGAGTTGTTTAACGATACACCACAAACAAGTATAAACCAAAACTGCAAAGGCGGTTACTGCTGCTGAATGTCGTTGCTTTGCTTCATCCTGTTGTTGCTTTTTATTGCTTCTCTGTAATGTTCGGGTTTCGTATTCAATTTGAATGGCTTTGGGTAAAGCCCATCCGACAGCATCTTTAACACCCTGACAATATTCGTATTTGGATGCTTGACTTTGGTTGTCTTTGTACTCACAAGGAACAAAAAGAACCTGTAATAACTTTGCGGGTAAACACCGTTGAATCTTTACAGATGTTCCCTTATTTTTAATGACTAAATTTCGTTCTAATAATTGAGTCTCTACTTTAATTGAAAACAGAAGATTGGGAATTAATGAGGGATTTTCTGCGATTTCTATTTGTTGTAACCAAGCAATTTTATCCTGTGTTTCTGAGTTTGATCTCACTAATAAATCTGGGGTTCCAGCTTCTGCACTTTCTAGTCTATTCCAATCTACAATTCCCTTTTTCAGACAAATAAATTGCGTGGCGGTTTGGCGGTAAACTTGGGAGATAATTTGCTCTCCTTTGCTTTTGAGAATACTTATTAAAGCCGTTGCAATTTGATTCATTGAACTCTCACGATCAATCAGTTCTTGAATAAATTTATCGATTTGATCTCGGGGGATATCTTCAATTTTCTTGACCAGTGCTTGCAGTCCGGCTTCTATTTGTTTTTGAGTTAATTTACGGTCATTACTCGGAACAACAACGGACAGAAAAAATAGTTCCGCAAAGCAATTTCTGAGCCGATTGGGAGAGATATTCTCCGCTTCTGATAAATCTTCTTGGATTCTCTCTAAGCGGGCGATAAAGGCTGATTTTCCTCGCTCTGGATTGTTCCCATTGATCCGAAAACGATAGCTAATTTCGCGAATAATATTACTATCTGTCGAGTCTGAGTTGGCTTGTCTATTTTCAAAAATTTGGGTTTCCCATTCCGGCCAAACAGCGAGACAAGAGAATAATCTAGCACTATGAATATAATCGAGAAAATTGATTGATGCCTCGCTGCCATAATAGGTGGTCAGATCGAGTGTTAATCCTTGGTTTTTGACAATTTCAACAAAGTGCTTGATTCGTTGAATATATTCTGCTAAAAGTTCATTGTTCGGGTCTTGACTGTCTTTTACTTTGTTCGCGATCGCCTCCATAATTATCATGGTAATATTTAAACGAACCCGCGATAAAGCCTCATTATCTAGAAATTCTATAAAGCGTTTAATTTGACTTTCAACTCGGTTATGTTCGGCTTCTAAACTGGCGATCGCTTCATCGATTTCATCTTCATCTGCACCTCGATTTGTTTCGAGTTCATCGGCGATCGCATCGCACATTCGCTGAAAATAATTACTACTATCAATCCGTTCTATCGCCGAAATAATTTTTGCAACTTCAACACCGCGATCGCTTTTAGATTGGTTGCGATCGTCAAAAGCTAGGGGAATTAAATTCGCCTGACTCATCCCCAAGGGAAAATAACCACCAACCCGCTTCGCCAGGTTTTCCAACTCTTCTTTGACATTCTCAATGAGAAAATCTTCTAACTTCACATTGGAGGGAAGTGCGTTTTTTAAAGCTTCTAAAATGCTCTCTCGCAGTCGATCAACCCCGTTGGGAAGTTGTTGTTCATTTCCTTCGCTGAGTTGACCTCCAATGCGACTCAAAAAGCCATATGCAGGGGGATCAAAATCTTTAACAAAGACAAAATTACTGTCTTTCTTCCTAAATTCTTCCAGGGAGAATAGCCGCAACAATACGCCCGACGTGCAGATTCTCAATCGTTTTTTGTCTTGATCGTAGTAAAATAGAGGCCGTTGTTGAGGATTGTCAGAAAGTTTTGACGTCTGGGAATTGACGGCGATCGCTTTTTCGAGCAAACTAACTAAAAGCGCAAGATCGAGAGAGGCTTGCTGCTGTGAAGCGTGTAGGGACGCACCCTGATTTGAATCTTTCATTGTTTGGGGTCTCCTGATTATTCTGCCTTTTCAGACAGCTTCATCCTGCTTGAGTTGACCCAACCCAAGAGAATGGAACCTAAGAGTTTATTAGATCACAGTTTTTAGAATTTGTCAATCAATTAGCGGTTTGAAGGGGGAGGACTGCTTCTATTTGGGTTAAAACGGTTTAGGTGAAGAAATTGATGCAAAAGGAATGCCAGATTATTACTATAATGACTTATTGTAAACCGGGAGGCAAATATGGAAATTCTCAATCTAGCTATTATGTTAATCGCGGCGGCTTTTGCTGGCTTAGGGGTTGGTTTTTGGTGGTGGGATAAACGGTTAAAAACTCAAAAACGAGCCTATGAAAGTCAAATTCGCCAACAAGTTGAACAGCTAGAGAAAGATCATCAAAATCGGATCAAAGAAACGGTACAATCTCTGCGACAGGAGTATGAAACGGAACTGAGAAAACAGAGTGAAGAAACCGAACAGTATTATCAGCAAAAACTCAACGAGGTGAATGAATCTTGGCGAGATAGATTAGTAACAGAGCGGCGTCAACTGACTGAACAAATTCAAGTCCAAAATGTAGAACTCGATGAGGTTAATCAATCTCTCAGCGTCTATGAAACGCAACTGGGAGAAGTGAATCAACAGTTAGCTGACAGTGAACAGCAAGTTCAACAAATGAACCAATCTCTCAAAGTCTATGAAGCACAACTCGGACAAATGAGCCAACAGTTAGAAGTCAATAAGGCTCAAGTTCAGGGTATCGGTGAAGCGATCAATTTATACGGAACTCAACTTCAGCAACTCAACGAAGAAAACGAAACAACTCAAGCAGAAATTCAAAGTCGCATGGGTTTTCTAGAAGAACAACATCAGGCTGATCTTTCACAATTGCGACAGGATTTAGAAGCGTCTCAAGAAAGTCAAATTCAAAACGCGATCGCCAATTTAGAACAGGAATATCGAGTTAATATTCGTCGGGGAACGGATCAATTGGTGCGTTCGATGCAGGAGAATCCCCAAACAAACCCAGAGTTATCGACTGTTATTCCTTCGGTTGAAACAGCGCCTGAACCGATTGTAGAAGAACAACCGCAACAAATGGTGATGGCTGATCCTATTGTTGAACCTGAAGCGATTGAGGATGTTTCTACAGTCGAGGAAGCAACATCTGTGGCGATGTCTGCAAACGTGCCAACGTCATCTTTACCTAATAATGAAGCAGTTAATACTTATATCATTGAAACGATTAATCATTGGGGAAATTCTGGTTTACTTTCAACTGTACCGCAATTATTAAATTATGCTCAACACCAAAATGATCAAGTTCGTGAACAGTTAGCGCTTGCATTGGGTAAAATTGCCTCTACAAATGGTTTAAGAACGGAGATTCAACAAGCTATTCCGACTTTAGCAAAACTGAGTCAAGATTCTAATCCCCAAGTTCGTCAAGATGCGGTAAAAGCGTTAGGAGAGATTAAATCTGAAAAGGTGATTCCCTTTTTACAGCGTGCTTTACGGGATTCTAACTATGCTGTTGTTCGAGCCGCAACAGTGGCGTTAGAAAAATTCAAATCTTATCCCGTAAAACAAAAAGAAAAACCTCAAAATCTATCTTTGCAAAAACCCAATCCTGAAGACAAATAAACCCTGAAAATCTTATCTAGATTTTCCCCTAATTCTCGTAATCGTGCGGCGAGTCGTTCGGCTCGCTGACGTTCTTGTTCACTGCTGTAGATGAACTCCCTTGTGTTTGGGGTTTCTGCTGTCATCTACTTTCCCCCCCAATTGTTGAAATTTTTTATCCTACTTTATTATATTTTTGCTCGGCTTAATTGCAAGGGGTAAAGTCTCGCTAGAATGAATGACATCGGTGAGCTTGGAAAATCTCAAAATTTTGAGTTACAGATGAGGTGAGCCGATTTAGAACCCTAAAAATTAACGTTTTGATGATGATCTTATGTCTAATTCCGTAATTGTCTTGTTTTGGGTTGTGATTTTTATGATAATAATTCCTTGGTTGGTAAAAATTTTGACAGGCAGAAAAGAAGAAGCATTTTCTGAAATCATCTTTCTACTTATCGGCTTACTAACTTTGTGGTTTGTGGGGGGTGCTATTGCTTTTGTAAGTGTACAATTAGACTTGCTCTTTCAAACTTGGTTTGCACAGGTTCAACTCTCGGAAACACAAAAACAACTGATTCAAGGAGCCGCTTTAATTGTAGCGGCTGTATTGGTACTCAATATTGAAAAGATTTGGGCAAGGATCAAACGTCTGTTCTCACAGATTTTAACTCGGGTTAAAAAGGACTAAACATCGGGATAAGCCATCTGACGAGGAACGACAATTTGATCGAATTCTTCGGCTGTAATATAACCTAATTCCAAACAAGCTTGTTTTAACGTTAGGTTTTTTTCGTGGGCGATATGGGCAACTTCTGCGGCTTTATCATAGCCAATTTTGGGGTTTAATGCGGTGACTAACATCAACGA
Source organism: Limnoraphis robusta BA-68 BA1 (assembly GCF_034932365.1). Classification (NCBI taxonomy): domain Bacteria; kingdom Bacillati; phylum Cyanobacteriota; class Cyanophyceae; order Oscillatoriales; family Sirenicapillariaceae; genus Limnoraphis; species Limnoraphis robusta. The sequence goes on from NZ_JAYGHR010000088.1 coordinate 20,611, forward strand.
TTGTTCGACATATTGATTGATTTTTTGCGTATTAGCTTGCAAATCTACCAGCAGAAAATCGGTAAAATTGTTGCAGCTATCGGCTAAAATATTAATGGATTGAATGAGATTAAAAATCATCATCGGTTTAAAGACATTTAACTCAAAATGTCCTTGAGATCCAGCAATTCCAATCGCGGTATCATACCCCATGACTTGAGCGGCTACCATCGTCATGGCTTCGCATTGGGTGGGGTTCACTTTTCCGGGCATAATCGAGGAACCCGGTTCATTTTCGGGTAAGATTAATTCTCCTAAACCACAACGCGGCCCACTCCCTAAAAAGCGAATATCGTTAGCAATTTTCATCAGTGAACAGGCTAAGGTTTTTAACGCCCCGCTTGCCATCACAATTGCATCATGGGCTGCCATTGCTGCAAATTTATTGGGTGCAGAAACAAAGGGTAATTCGGTGATTTCACTAATATATTGAGCGGTTTTTTCCGCAAATCCTTTTCCGGCATTTAACCCCGTTCCGACTGCGGTTCCTCCTATGGCTAATTCATATAAATCGGGTAAAATAGTCTCTATTCGCTTTAAGTTGGCATCAAGTTGTGCCACATAACCGGAGAATTCTTGTCCTAACGTTAGGGGAACTGCATCTTGTAAATGGGTGCGACCAATTTTGACAATATCGGCAAATTCTTCTGATTTTGCTTGCAGTTCATCCCGCATTTTTTGAACGTTGGGAATGAGGCGTTGATGAATGGCAATGGCTGCGGCGATGTGCATCGCTGTGGGAAAAGTATCATTAGAAGATTGCGACATATTCACATGATCATTGGGATGAATTGGGGTTTTACTTCCCATTATTCCTCCGGCAATTTCTATCGCACGGTTGGCAATCACTTCGTTAACGTTCATATTACATTGAGTCCCGCTTCCAGTCATCCAAACCCGCAAGGGAAAATTCCCCTCTAATCTTCCTTCGATCACATCTTGGGCGGCTTGTTGGATGAGTTTTGCTTTATCTTCTGGAAGTTTTCCTAAGTTTTGGTTGGCTAAAGCCGCCGCTTTTTTGAGGATACAAAAAGCATTAATAACTTCGGATGGAATATAATCATTTCCGATGGAAAAATAACGAAGCGATCGCTGTGTTTGCGCCCCCCAGTAACGAGTCGCAGGAACTTCGATTTCTCCCATGCTATCCCGTTCGACTCGAATTGAATTTGTAGCGTTTTCAGGGTTCATTATTCCTATTGCTCCGAAGACGTGCTTAATAATGGCTAGTTTTATTTTTTATCATAAAACGGGGTCAAGAGACGATTAAGAGAATCTGAAATCTAGAAATGCTGCATTCAACAGGGCAATTTATCAATTGCCCCTACTAAATTTGGGATTTTAATATTGTTTCATTGCTCGTGCCATTGTTCGTTGATCATCGCGTTCTTTAATGGATTCTCGTTTATCGTGCAGTTTCTTACCGCGTCCAACCGCAATCTCGACTTTAACTAATCCGTTTTTAAAGTACATTTTAGTCGGAACTAAAGTCAATCCTTTTTGTTCAACTAAACCGACAAGCTTATTAATTTCTCGACGATGTAATAATAACTTACGAGTCCGGCGAGGTTCGTGGTTAAAATAAGCGCTCGTTTCATAGGGTGAAATGTGAATATTAAGCAGCCAGGCTTCCCCATTGCGAATTAAAGCAAAACCATCCTGCATATTCACCCGCCCTCCACGAATCGATTTCACTTCTGTTCCTTGAAGTTCGATTCCAGCTTGGTAGAATTCTAACAGTTCATAAAGATGGCGGGCTTTGCGGTTATCGATGATAATTTTACGCCCTTCGCTGTCATTTTTACTCATATCAATCACACCTTAATCTTAGATCAATTCTTCAAATCTATCTCCAGAGAGTGGTACCCTCCGAGAGAACTACAACCTTTGTCTAGAAAATATTAGCGACGATACCCAAATTCTCTCTAAGAGGGGATGAAATCAATCACGTAATACTTCTATCTTATAAGTATAGCGTTTACAGCGATTCAGGCAGGATTAAATCAAAAGAATAGAGAATCGGCTTGGTCAAAGGCAATATTAGGAGGATTTATGATTCACGAACAATTACAATATCTTAAAAATACAAAACTGCTGGGTGCAATCTGCGGAAGTTTACTGTTAGGTTTGCCTTTTATCCCTAAAGTAGCCTCTGCTCAACCTGCGGAAAAACCTGATTATTGCTTTGATGACTTTTATCAAGAGCCTTTGAATAGCATGGTTAGAGTTCCGCCTGGATGTCCTGCAAATGATTACACTCAAGAAGTTGATATCGAGGAAGAATTAGAGACAGAAACCAATACTCGCCAGAGGGAGATGAATACTAACACTCGACAAGATAATCGACAATATAACCGTCCGGGTCGAGTCGGTGTCATTCAACCGCCAATGCCTGCTGATCAAATGAGAACGATGGGCAATATTAACGTCAATGGTAGTACGGTTAATGTTACTTTAAATAATGATACCAATGCCAACATTACTTATCAAGTCATCGGACAGACAAATGATCGATTGCTTTCCGGAGGAAATGAAGCAGAACTCTTGAATTTACCTTTACCTATAACCATTACAGTTCAACGAGAAGATAGTGGACTTATCGATATTAAAAACCAGGTTTCTGAAGATGGAGAAGTCAGTTTTTCTTTAGAAGAAGAAGGCAACTCAAGCGCAAGTCAGCTAACAATTCGTATTCAAGAAGACGGTACTATTTTTGCGTACTAATGAATCGAATTTTTAGACGGGGATAGAAAGAATGCAAACGCTTTTAACGCTGGAAGTTCGCTGGTTTGAGTCGGGTAAAATTCCACAAGTGATCGAAAAATGGTTTACAACGGCTTGTCCGGGCGAACTTTCCAGCCCTCCCGAGGAGCGTCAAGATCAATATTTTTATACGCCAGGGTGTGAAAGCCTAAATCTAAAACTGCGTCAAGGCAAGCTTGAATTAAAATGGCGTCAAACTGAACTGGGAATTTATTCGTTTGCGGAGAAGGGTTGGCAAGGTCGAGTCGAACGCTGGCAAAAATGGAGTTATCAAGAATCGATTCCCTCAAATTTTATTCAAGCTTTAGAAGCGGCTGATCAACCTGTGGTTCCTGTTAGTAAAAAGCGTTCCCAACGTGATTATAACGGTGTGGCTTGTGAACTGACTCAACTCCAATTTGATGAGCATCAATTTTGGTGGAGTTTAGGGTTTGAAATGGAAGAAACCCCGACCCAGGGAAAAACTCATTTTGAAGAAATGGTCAGCCAAGTCACGAAAACCTATCCCGAAACCGCCTTTAATCTTGCTCATTCTCGTGCTTATCCCAGTTGGCTATTACAAGAGGTTTTTGCCCTTAGTCGTTAAGATGCTAGCCCTCTTTTAGATCTCTACTAAAAAGTAGAGTTTCATTGAAAATTTCATCTACATTTTTAGCATAATGATTCATTTAATTCAGATACCCACACCCCCACCTGTTCCGGCACCTGCGCCCCAACCCGTTCCCGCGCCGATACCGCAACCCGTTCCCGCGCCGATACCGCAACCCGTTCCCGCGCCGATACCGCAACCTGTTCCCGCGCCGATACCGCAACCGTTGTAAAAACCCCAGGAACTCCCCCGAGCGCGCCCGTTTAACAGTGGAGTTCCTGACATTAAAACCCGTTTTTATCGGGCTTGGGCAATAAAATTGAAAGCTTGAAATGGATATTGTAAAGCAGTATTGAATTGTTCAAAGTTCAAGGGTTTGTTGTCGGCAAGAAAATCTTTAATTAAAAAGATTGAATAAGAATTATCTCCGGTTAGGAACTCGAAAATTTCATCAGCAGTAAAGCCAAAAGAAGAGAGTCCCGAACGAGTACACTCGAAAAGCAAAATGGGATGATGACGAACTAATGTATTAACAGCACCCCGCAGCACTGCTAACTCCCCTCCTTCTACGTCAATTTTGATAAAATCTACTCGATAATCCGGACTCAAAACGTTATCGAGGGTTTCACAGCGAATCGTTATTTTATCAATGTTTTCGCCCTTTTTAGAGTTGTGCTGGCGAAGTCCGCTAAAACCCGAGCGAGAGGTATTTATATAAAAAGTAGCTTCGCCCGGTTTATCGCTTAGTCCTATTTCTTGGATGTGAATTTCAGGAAATTTCTGTTTGAGCCAACGGGCTTTATAGGGAACTGGCTCAAAAGCCATGTGTTTTCCGTCAGGGGAAAGCCGCATAATTTCACTCAGCATTGAACCGAGATGACATCCGATATCGATACAGTTGGATGATTTATTTAATATACGCTCCAAAAACTGTTCAACTCTTTGGGATTCGATATGAATCTCATGGAGTTCTGGATGTTTACTGCGTTTTCTCCGACTCAAAACCGTTTTTATATTCTTTAAAGGCTTCTCAAGGGGTGTACGAATGAGAAGATGCTTGAAGTAGTCCGGATTAATCGAATATAAATCCTTCATGGGTCAAGTTTGATTTTTTAATCTAATTCAAAAGATTGAGAAATAACTTCTCATTGGCTAATTTTATCTGACCGGATCATCGATTGAATCTTCTGTTTAATTTTCTTAAGATTCTCTAGAGTCCCGAGGTACTGTTAAGATTGATGCCAGCTCGGAGTGATTTATCCTCGCCTATACCAAAATCCATTCTTGGGAAACCTAAGGTAACGCAGACCGATATAATGACAGAGGTAGTCCGATTACAAGCACTGTCAGCTAAAATGGGAACGATTTGGGAACTGGACTTTTATAGTCGTCCACTGCGCGATGAAGAAGGTAAAAAGGTTTGGGAAGTTTTAATTTGCCAGACTCCCTTAGAAATTAGCGATCGCGCCGAGTCATTATTTCGCTATACTCAATTTTGCCCCAATACCGAAGTGAATTCAATTTGGTTACAGGGAGCCATTCAAGAAGCAATAGAAAAAGCCTCTGAACCTCCGCAACGAATTCGTTTTTTTCGGCGTCCAATGGCGAATATGATTTTAAAAGCCTGTAAAGAATTGTCGATTCCGGCGGCGGCGAGTCGGCGTACTTATGCCTTGTTTCAATGGTTACAAGAACGCATGGATCAATTTTATCCAAACTTACCCAACTATCAGGAAACGAGTAGTCCTTCGGTGCAATTTTCGCCCTCTCCACCGCAGCGTTTACCGGATGCTTTGCAGGGAGATAAATGGGCATTTGTGAGTTTAGAAGCCAGTGCGTTTAAAGATATGTCGGAATGGGATATTGGTTTTGGTGAAGCGTTTGGTTTGCCGATGGTGGGTTTGAGCGAAGAAACACTAATTCCGGGTTTAATTGTGTATTCGTCACGGGCGACACCGTTAGCGGCTTGGATGTCGGGTTTAGAATTGGCTTATTTACGATTGGATAAAAGTGATCGTCCCAGTTTGTTGTTGGAAACGGGAGAAAATGACAGTTGGATTTTAGCGAATTTAACTGATGCGGCAACTCAAGGGGAAGCTGAACAGTTTGAAGAAGCGAAACGCAATGCTAAAAATGTTCATTTTCTAGCAGTTCAGTCTGACCCCAATTCTGAGTCTTTTGCCGGACTTTGGATGTTGCAAGAACTGAATTTTTAGACTAAATGTTCAGTGATCGCCGTAATTTTATCAAACCTAAAATCTTCAATTATTGTTGTTAAAGTTGCGGCGAGTTCAGGATGAGATTCAGGGATTTGAGTGATCAAATTATTCATCCAAGCGTCATCCCCTCGGACTGCTGCTTGATGCAATTGTTCGAGCCATTCTAGAGGCATAATCTTTAAGGTTTCGGGTGTGATCTCCACTAGAGAAACAGACGACTGAGAGGTAATATCAGGCGTTTCATAAATATATCGAACACCTAAATGAGTAGCGATTTTTTCTAACAGTTCTAGGGGTTGAAAGGGTTTGTGAAGAATATCATCACATCCGGCGGCAAATATTGCCTGTTCATCCTGAGATAAAGCACTCGCCGTTAAAGCAATAATAATCGTATTTTTTCCTGCGGGTTTAGCTTTAATATGTTGAGTGGCTTGATAACCATCCATGACAGGCATTCGGATATCCATCCAGATTAAATGGGGAGAATATTGTTCCCATTGGGTGATGGCTTCTAAACCATTTTCCGCTTCAAAAACGTTAAATCCTAAAGGTTGTAAAAGTTGACGAACTAATAAGCGATTTTCGGGGATTTCATCAACGACTAAAATTCGATATTGGGGTTGATCTGCTGCAAGATCAATCACTTTGTTTTTGGGTTTTGGGATGACAACTTCATCGGCTTTAACGGTTTTGAGTTGAATATTAAATTGAAAGAGGCTTCCTTTTCCTAACTGGCTACTGACTGAAATATCGCCTCCCATCAGTTGAATAAATTTTCGACTAATAGATAAGCCTAAGCCTGTTCCTTGTTGAGATTGTCTTCCGGCAGACGTTTGTACAAAAGCATCAAATAATTGATCAATTTCTTCCGGTGCGATTCCGGCTCCCGTATCTTCGACTTCAAAAATTAGGGTGTTGGGTTGTTTGATATCCTGACTGCTCACTCGCAGTGTTACACTCCCTTTTTCGGTGAATTTAATCGCATTTCCGAGCAGATTAATTAGAACTTGTCGCAATTTTTTTTCATCTGCTTTGATATATTGAGGAATATCATAACGTTCAAAAAATAGTTTAATCTGTTTAGCCTCGGCTCGGATTTTGAGCATTTCTTCTAAAGTCTCTAGCAGGAAGTATAAATCAAAGGATTTTTCATCAAGAGCAATTTTTCCGGCTTCTATTTTAGATAAATCGAGAATATCATTAATTAAACTCAGAAGATGTTCTCCACTGCGGTTAATAATTTCTAATTCTTTAGAGGCTGTCGCCAAGATGGGATTTTTAGCCATCAGTTGACTGAACCCTAAAATTGCATTCAGGGGGGTTCTCAATTCGTGACTCATATTGGCGAGAAATGTACTTTTGGCTCGGTTTGCTGCATCGGCATTTTTTCGAGCGGTTTCTAACTCGATGTTTTGAGCTTGTAACTGAGCTTCAACCTGTTTGCGATCCGTGATATCATTACTGGTAGATAGAAGATATTGTTCGCCATTTATCTCAATAAAATCCGCCGATAATAATGCCGTTCTGATCTCTCCAGATTTCGTGCGAAAATCAAGTTCATAGTTGCGAAGTTCGCCCTGTTCTGCTAGAGTTTGATAAAATTTATCATAGTCTTCTTGACTCACCCAGAGATTGAGATTTAACGAGTTTTTACCCAGTATTTCTTCGTGACTATAACCTGTTAACTGACAAAAGCTTTCATTGACATCAAAATAACTGCGATCACTCAGGCGATTGATAATAATCGGATTTGGTGTATTACGAAAAGCTTTTGAAAATTTTTGTTCAGACTGCTTAAGTTGGTGAGTGTTTTCAGTTACTTTTTGTTCTAAATTGTGAGAATATTGTTCAAGTTTATGATAGGATTGCTGAAGCTGTTGACTCATCTGGTTAAATGCAGTCGCTAAAATATTAAATTCTTTAACCGGATTATTTTCAAGAGTTTGATTCCAGGTTCCCTTTGATAACTCCTGAGCGATTTTACTGAGTCTAATAATCGGTTTAGTCAGTTGACGACTGGTGATCATTCCAAGAGTAATCGCAATTCCTAATGCACCCAAACACAGTAAAATTGTGGTTCGAGTATTAGCCTGAATTTGTTCCATAAAATCCGCTTCAGGAACTACGACAACAATCAACCAATTCAAACCAAACTCATCGGTAAAGGGAACAACTTGAAGAAATTCTTCTTTTCCTTTGTGAATAAACTTCAGTTGATGAGGACTTTTAATCTTATTGAAATCATTAAAGTTTTTAACTAAATGTTCAACTGTAGCGGTAATCAAAGAGTCACCACTATTCGCTGCTTTCATTTGTACAGCTTTATTATCCTGGAGGGTAAAAACGTCTTCTAAAGTTGAAGAAGCAATTAAAAATCCCTGACGATCAATAATAAATATTTTTCCAGATTTGCCAATTTTTTGTTGACGGAGAAATTCATTAAACTCTTGAAAGCTGACATCAGCACCCGTGACGCCAATAATTTGATTTTGATTATTCTTAATTGGATGCACAAACGTTAAACTTAAACCCGTATTATCAAACCCATTATAGATCTCTGTCCAGGTCTGTTTACCTGCTTTTAGAGCGGCTTGATACCAAGGACGAACGACAGGATTGTAGGGAATTGTCGATGATTTTAACCGTTTTCCTAACTTTCCTTGCTCGTCTATAGCATAAGTGTAGATTAATCCCTTTGTAGTTTTATCTTTAATATCAATGCTTAAAAATTTATCTTGATGACGAGCAATTCCCATATAATTTCCCTGAGCTGTTCCAAACTGAATAAAATTAACGGTATCAAAAATCTGTATTTGTTGCAAAATTCGACGCTGTAGTTCTGAAGTATTTTGTAAATCTAACTCTCCAGATATAACAGCTTTTTCATTAATTTCAGTCACCAGTTTAGGCGTTTCTAGAAAAGAATAAAGCTTTTGTTCAATGCGATCGCTGACTTCATCCTGTAACTGATTCACCAGTTTATTCACTGCTTTTTCTCCATTCAGCCAGGAAAGATATCCCGTCAGTCCGACAATGGCTAACATTTGCAATACAAATGGAACGGTCAAAAGCGTTCGTAAGGAAACTTGACCGAACAGTTTACTAATGAGAGAGTTGAGAGACAAAATTCTAGGAGTGACCATATCGAAAAAATTTATCAGGTCTAAAAGTGGAATGTTTAATAATTGTATTAGGCTAATTTTTACGAGAGCTTTGTGAAGATAAAACTCTTATAAATTTAGCCATTGATTGAGTATTTTATAGATGCTGACTAATCCCCGGATGTGGGATTTATCGGAACGTCCGTAGAGAAAATCAGACAAACTAATCTGATAATTTTGTTGAACTGCTAAATCTAGCCATAGATTGTTAAACACTTGTCCAGAAAGATAATCAGGAACGTTTTCTTGATAGTAGGAATAGCTATCTAAACAGGTGTTCATAAAATTCTTACGTCCCCGATGTTTAAGATAGGCTAGGCGAGGTTTAAAGGCGGTTGGATGTTCTAGGACTGTATGAATCGTATCCGCTAAAGATTCAGGCTCGAACTTCGCATATAGACCCGCTCCTTCAGGAAATGCGCCATCTTGACCCCGCACATATTGGTTAAACTCCTGAAAACAAATCACCGGAACATTACAACTCATCGCCTCACTGAGAAAGCGATTTTTTCCTTCTAAAAGAGAACCCAAAACACAAACTTTTGACCGAGAATAATAAACAGGCATTTCTTTATAATACTCAGCCCGAGGAACTAAATCAATATATTCAAATGGATCACCTAATATCGCTTCAATTTGTTGCCATTCATGGCGATCATGAGAATCTAGTTTATCAATTCCTTGAAAATTTTGAAAACCCGGAATCAAAGTCATCTTGATTTTTTTTCCATACTTATGATGATAAATTTTCAACGCTTTAGCGAGCATCGGAAGATTTTTTTCTGCTGATAACCGAGAAACACACAACACATCAATATCTTTTTGAGCAACAGGTTTAGGAGCAATCACATATTCATTGATAAAATCTGAGTCATAACAAGAAATGAGAATTTTTTTAGCTCGTTCAGGATAGGTTTTACAAAACCAAGCATTGCGATGAGGATTATCATAAAGAGAAGAGTAGGAATCAGCAGTATTTGACCAGGGAAAACCCGCATACATTGAATAAGCATGAGCGAAAAAATATTCTGACAGTTGCGGTAAGACTTTATTCAACAAATCGACGGATTCACTCAAATAAAAACCTTTAATTAACCGTCCTTCGTATCGAACGGGAGGTAAAACCACAAAAAAACTGATGGTATTGAAGCGTTCGGGTTGATTTTCAAAAATTTCATAGGTGTAAGCATCCAAATCGGCATAAATTTCTTCAAGAGGTTTATTCACATTCGGATTGTGAAAATATTGGCGCAGACGTTCGTAATTTCCTTGTCCCATAAACTTTAAGAATTTGTGATTAAAATTAAGTGATACAGCCGCTTAATTGTTCGGCTAATACATAAAAACATGAATTTGTCAACTAGCTGACTCAGTTAAAGTTAAACTGTTTCTCAGGTAAAACTCATCTGACTCATCTTAAATGAAAACTGTAATTCATTTTAATTTAGCATAAATTTGTGCAGCTTAGACTCACTGTGAATCAACCTCTTAACTTACCTGAAGATCATCACAATTCGCTGGATTTATATCAGGTTCTCGTGATTATCCCGGTTCTGAATGAAGAAGCGACAATTGCAATGGTTATTAAGTCCTTGAAACAGTTGAATTTAACTCAGATTCGAGTGGTTGATAATGGCAGTATTGATAACAGTGTAGCAGAAGCGAAACAGGCTGGTGCAGAGGTTGTGATTGAACCTCAAGCGGGTTATGGTCGTGCTTGTTGGCGAGGACTCCAACAGCTTCCTTCTCACATTGAATGGATTCTATTTTGTGATGGCGATGGTAGCGATGATCTCAGCGAGTTATCCCTATTTTTTACGGATAAAACCACTGATTTTCTTTTAGGAAACCGTCGGGCTACCTCTCAAGGACGGGCGGCGATGACTCCGGTTCAAAACTTTGGAAATGGACTGGCGACATTTCTGATTCATTTCGGTTGGGGTTATCGTTATTATGATTTAGGCCCCTTGCGATTAATTCGTCGTTCCGCTTTAGAATCTATTCAAATGCAAGATCGGGGCTTTGGTTGGACGGTAGAAATGCAAGCGAGGGCGGTAGAATTGGGTTTGACGATTCGGGAAATTCCGGTTAATTATCACCGTCGTCAAGGGGGAAGATCTAAAATTTCGGGGACATTCTCAGGAAGTTTTAAAGCCGGAACAATTATTCTTACAACCCTGGGAAAATTATATCTTAAACATCTGTTTAAAAATGCAAATAATGAACAATTAAAAGTAAATACTCCGTTGATGACGGGCTTAAGTTCTCTACTGTTAATACTCGGTAGTATTTGGATTATTCCTCATGGAGACTTTCGCGAAGTTGGGGCGGTTCCTCAATTTTGGATTGGGATTATAATAATGAGTCTGGGGTTTATTTTCAGTTGGGGAATTGAACATATTTCTAGAATTTGGTTTTGGGCGATCGCAATTCTTTCTCGACTGTTATTATTACCGATGTATCCCGGTGATGATGTCTGGCGATATCTTTGGGAAGGCTACATTCAAAACCTCGGATTTAATCCCTATCTTTTGCCACCCAACGCACCCGAACTTATTCCCTATCATACCGCTTGGTGGTCACTAATTAATCATCTTGATCATGCGGCAATTTATCCCCCTTTAACTCAGTTAGGATTTCGGATATTAGCAGCCATTTCTCCTTCTGTTATTCTATTTAAACTAGCATTTATTGGCGCAGATTTAGCCATCTGTTGGCTTCTCAGTCGTCGGTTTGGCTATGCAAAAACACTGCTGTATGCTTGGAATCCTTTAATTATTTATTCATTTGCGGGAGGCGCTCACTATGATAGTTTGTTTATTCTTCCTTTAGTAGCAGGCTGTTTGATGTATGACTACAAAAACCGTAGTTGGAGTTCTGTTTTAATTGGGATTAGTATTGCCATAAAATGGATGTCTTTACCCCTTTTGGGTTTATTAGCTGGGTTACAGTTTCCTCGGTTTAAATCTGCTGTAATGGTTTTATTCTTAGGAAGTTTACCCTTTATCTTCAGTGCAATTTCTTTCTGTTCAACTTCTGGCTGTCCTGTCATTCCCCTCGGTTCAAGTTTTGTGAATAATGGACGCAGTGCTGAATTTTTTCCCTTTCTTCTCCATTTAGTTTGGCAACCAGAAACTCAAACAAACTCCATTTATTTAATCCCGCTAACTTTAGCAATAATTGGGGGACTGTGGTACTTTAAGAATCAAAAATATAAGCTAACTTCCTGCTTATCCTCTCCGTCTGAAAACTTCCTCTATCTCTCGGAATTTTATCTGATTTCTTTACTGATTTTCTCTCCTATTATTCATGCTTGGTACTTTACCTGGCTGGTTCCCTTTGCGGTTGTCAGCCGTAACTTAGGGACTCGTTTAGTGAGTATTTCAGCATTTGTTTATTTTATCTTACAACACCGTAAAGCATTAGGAGACTTGAGTTGGTACTTAACATTAAACGAACGACTTTTTATGTGGCTTCCTTTTGTTTTTGGCTGTTTGTGGATGGTGTTTAAACCTCATCTGTTCAAACAAAATACATCTATTCAATCCAAATCATCTCAATCCAATTTAACATCGACTCAAAACCATGAATAACTTTAAAGCTTTAACCCTACTCATTCCAGTCCTGTTTTTAATCTCCAGTTGTGCGACTGAAACCACACCGTTAAATATCAACAGTGAAAACTCAACCGAGTCTAACGTAACTTTAGCTGCAACTGAACCCTTTAGTTATCAAAATTATCAACAAATTCTCTCTATCTATGTCGATGAGAATGGAAATGTTAACTACAAAGCATTAAAAGAAAATCGTCAAAATTTGGATAAATTTAATGCGTCTTTAGCGACTCTTTCTCCCCAAAGCTTTGAAAACTGGACAGAAAAAGAAAAAATTGCGTTTTGGATTAATGCTTATAACTCATTAACTTTACTGGCTATTATTGAAAACTATCCTACGAAAAGTATTCGTGACATTCCGGGAGTTTGGACAAAACTTCAGTTTAACGTCATGGGAAAAGAGGTGACATTAGACGAAATTGAACATAAAATATTGCGCGTCCAATTTAACGAACCCCGCATACACATGGGATTAGTTTGTGCTTCTATTGGTTGTCCGTTATTACTTCAAGAACCCTACACAGGAGACAAACTAGACGAACAACTGGACGAACAAACCCGTAAATTTATCGCACTAAACCAGAATTTTAAAATCGACAAACAAAACAATCAAGTTTACCTTTCCTCTATCTTTAAATGGTTTGGTGAAGATTTTATCCCGAGTTTCAAGGCTCAAGACAAGTTTACTGGAAGCGATAAAGAACGGGCTGTTTTAAACTTTGTCAGTCAATATCTGAATGAATCTGAACAAAAGTATTTAATCAACGGAAAATATCAAATTAAATACCTTGATTATGACTGGTCACTCAATGATAAATAAACACTGTAGGTTAGGTTGAACGACCATTAAACTTAGTTTAGATTTGATAGATTTTGGTAGGGTACATCAGATTAGAAAGTTAATCATAGGCTAATTTATTCGATTTTCTGATGCACCCTACATGAAGTCAAATCATTACACAGTTGTTAATTCTTGATGTTCTATTTTTGTGCCTAATACTTTCAGAAATTCCGCCAACCAACGGGGATGAGCCGGCCATGCTGGTGCGGTGACTAAATTACCATCAACAATTGCTTCATCCACTGGAATCTCAACATATTCTCCGCCTGCTAATTTGACATCAGGACTACAAGCCGGATAAGCTGAACAACGTTTTCCTTGAATGACATTGGCTGCGGCTAACAGTTGAGCGCCATGACAAATTGCTGCAATCGGTTTATTTTTATTGGCAAAATGTTGTACCATTTCTATTACTTGTTGATTGAGGCGAATATATTCGGGGGCGCGTCCACCCGGAATCACCAAAGCATCGTAATTCTCAACATTAATTTTATCAAAAGTTGCGTTTAATGTGAAGTTATGACCCGGTTTTTCGCTGTAGGTTTGATCCCCTTCAAAGTCGTGAACTGCTGTCCGAACCGTTTCCCCTTCTTTCTTCTTGGGACAAACCGCATGAACTGTATGACCGACCATCTGTAACGCCTGGAAGGGAACCATACACTCGTAGTCTTCAACGAAGTCACCGACTAGCATTAAAATTTGTTTTCCAGCCATGTTAAACCTCTACAATCTAGGGCTGATTTATTCTTAGCATGAATTGCCGAAATTTGTCGTGGGGATTTGTAGTAAACTTTAACTGGTTTTCAGCTTGGGAATGACTACTGATTGGTGAAAAGCGATGAAACTGAGAATTTTAACCCTAACCTTGTTGCTACCGTTGGCTTGGACTGAACCGATTGTTGCCGAAATTTCACCGATGCAACAACCGGATGATTCTACCCCCCAAAACTCGATTTTAATTGCTCAAAATCCCTCTCTAAGTTTGGGAGGAGCGGCAGATTTAGTGAGTCGATGGTTAGAGGCAAAATCCCGCATTTTTGCTCCCCCTTTTGACCGTAGAACTTTAGAACAATTTACCACAGGCGCATTGTATCGAGACACGTTAAAAGCGATTAATTTTTTGATCACAAATGATGGTTATTATGAATATGGTGTACAGAAACTAGAAACAGTAGAACAGTTTGCTGTATCTGGAAACAAAGCAACTCTTGAAGTTCAAGTTACTGAAGATACAACCTTTTATCAGAATGGGAAAGTTCAAGATAGTAGCTTTAATACAAAGCGCATCCGCTATAAATTAGAGTGTTGGGATGGAATTTGGAAGATCGCTGATTTTCAAGTCATTAACTAAAGTCAGTTTTCCAACTACTTTTTGGGGTGCTTTGAATGGAAAATAAGACGATATCTTGAGCCATTCCATATTTTTGGCTTGATTGTAGATGTTTGATCAGCTTAAATATTATTGATTGTTATTGGGAAGATCTCTAGCTTCAATCTTTTGTGGCTAAACTGCTGTTTGGTACCGATTTCCAGTTTAGAGATCGTTCCCGCTAGAGGTTAGATACGAGATGAACAGGGAAATGTTATTCTTGTGGGTTATAACCCCAATCAAACCGAAGTTCATCGACAAATTAACACTCAATTTCTGCAATTTAAACCTTAATACTATCTAATAGTATCTCACAATTACGCTAACGTTTTCAAGTCTTTTTGCCACTGTTTTAACTGTAAATCTCGTTCTTTTTGTTTATTGGGTTCGGGGGGGCGCAGTCCTGTTTTCCGGTCATATTTCCCATAGTATTGCAACATTCCTTGAAAACATTGAACATCTGCATTCGGATAAATTTTCTTTGCGGCTAACCACCTTTCACAGGAACTTTGCCAAAAAACAACATGATCGTGAATGTCACCCCCTAGTTTTCGCAGGTGTTGAATCGTCGGTTGTTTTAAGTTAAAAAGCACTCGTTCATGTTCTTTATTTTTAGGAATTAACCGAGCTTCACAGCCAACTCCCTGCAAAAATTCTATCACAAAATATTGCCCTAAATCTAAGATGATCACTTCAGTTTCGTTGGGACAGGTTTTGAAAATATCACAAGATAAATCACCCCGTTGATAACCCAGGCGATCAAAAGAACTTTGGGGTAAGAGTAGACGAACTCGCCGAATACTGTCACTATAATTTCCCCAAAAATTCTGTCGTTCTTCTAACTGTTTTCTGTCAAATTCTGTCGGTTGTAAAAATCTTAAAATTAAGTCAATCAATCTCTGAATATAATGATAATTCAGCGCACCGATCCAACGGTTGAGACTATTTTGAGCGGGTTCAGACAGTTGATCGAGTTGAGTTGAATATTCATCTTTTAGCCATTCAATCAACTTGGGACGGTGATTTTTTAAAACGTCATCTGAAATTTGTGTGAGTAATATTTCAACAGTTGCAAGTTTTTGTTGAGGCGACATCTGTTGGAGACATCGCAGTATCCATTCCACACCCGAACGATCAGAAACATTATTTTTCACAAAAATTTGACCCACACAATTCAGCGTGAGTTCAATGACAGGAAGGGAAACAGGTAATTGCGCTTTTTCAAGGAGTTCTTGAGGTGTTTTTCCATATTTCCAGCTTAAGTTTGCGATCTCATAATCAATTTCACCTTGAGAAATGGTTTTGAGGATTTGTATGGATAAAGCATCTCCAGACGTCGCAGTTAAACTCCAGTCTATAAATGCTGTAATTAAACTTTCAGCAATCACTGGAAACGGGATATTTTGTGATGTTACTAACTCTTTTTTGCTTTGGTAATAAAGTCCAATTCGCCAAAAAAGTAGCTGTTTTAACCAATCTGCTAACAAGAAATCTTCACTAATCCCTTGCCAAATAATTTGTGATATTTTTTTACTTTTTTCTGGATACTCATGTTCCCATTGAGTTTGTATCCAGAGATAATAAATCCATTCTATTTTTGTGAGTTTATCTATATTTTGACTTTGTAGATCAGCAATAATCTCATCTATAGAACGAAGTAATGAAGTTTCAAAACGAGGTAAGTCGAGAGAAAATTTGGATGAATTTTCACTAACTAAATTAAGTTTATTCGGGGTTTCATCAGGTTGATTTGATGGAATTTTTAGGGAGCTAAATTCAACAGTCATCGATTTATTTCCTTTTTACTTTGAATCCAGACTTAAACTCTCACGACGGAATTGAAAACGGAACGTCACTTTGCGATCGCCTGAATTATCTTGAGTTTGATCAGCATCAATTTCCCCCCGACCTGAAACTAAAATTTTATTTTGAAATTGTGGTTTTTGAGTAAAAGATAGCTCATTCGATAAGATATAATTAGAAACAGCTAAAGCACGCTCTAAACTCAATTGCATATTGCGAGTTGGAGTTCCGGCTGAACTGGTATGACCTTCGATAATAATCCGAGCAATTTGTTCAGAAAATTCAGAATTAGAAAAAACTACCTCGCTATAAACTGGGATAAATGCTTTTAAAAACTCTTTTCCTTCTGCTTTCAGTACCGAACTATTATCATCAAATAAAATGCGATCGCGAATACTCACATCTCCCGTCGCTGGATCAACTGTAAAAGTATCTTCAGTTCCAACTTTCCCTTCTAGCGCATTAATAATAATCTGCGGTAAGGCTTTAAACGCCTGTTGATATTGTTCTAACTCTTTTGAAAGTTTTTCGACCTGAGCCATTTTTTCATCAAGCTTTTTTACATAATCATTCAGTTGAACTTGTACAGTAATAAACAATAGCGCAAAAAACAGTAGCAAACCTGACATTAAATCCCCAATTGATAGCCAAACACTAGAATCTTGGTTATCTTCTAAATCTTCATTGGTTTCAAAATCAAAGCGATTGATGTTCATTTTTAAAATTAATTTTTGGTTTGTTTGAGACTTAAATTGTCAGCAGAGGCGACTAAATATTGAGCCACTTGCATCAACCCATCAGAACTTGCTTGCAACCCTTGACAGACTTTTGCCATCGAACTATCGGCATCTGTAAAAAACTTATTTTGGGATGCACTAGCTTGTTCTAAATAGTGAATTAATTGTTGATTTCCCGACTCCAAAGCCAGATTAAATTGACTAACTAGATTCTGATAAACACTCTCAACTTGCTGTACTTGTTCTTGTTCAGCTTGCAAAGAAATGTGCAATTGTTCAACTAAGTTTGTATAAGTATTTTCGAGTCGTTTTCCTTCAGTATTTAACTGTTCAACTAACTTTTCATAAACAGTTTCTACCCGTTTTACTTCCTCAGCAGTGATCTTCGCCAGTTCTTGTAATTGAGCCATGCGATCGCTCGCATTTAACCCAACAGAATTAGCATATTCACTCACTTCTTTTGCCGTTTTTAAAACAATTGCCATGCTTTCATCAACTTGTTGCGACATCAATTGTCGCTTTTCTGACTCCTCTTGAAATACCCGTTGCAATGCAACGACAACTTGAGCTAGACCTTTTTGTTGCTTTCCAAGTGTTCCCTCTAATAAGTTATTTTGTTCTTCAAAGAAATGTTGCAGAGAAACCTGATAACCAATGCGAAACCTTTCTAATTCTTCCTGTACCGTTAAGCGCGTATTTTGTAGCATTGTATCTACATTTTGCAAACTCCCGACTAAATTTTCTTGAGCTTGGTTCATCAGTTGAGATGCTTCTTCTCCGACGGCTTTAATCGTATTCGATTGAGTTTGAAACGCATTGTGAGTTGCTGTTAAAATTTTCGTCATGCGTTGCTGCACTTGTTCAAGCATTTGTTGTTCTTGTTCAGCTTGAGTTTGCAAAGCGAATTGCAGGTTTTCTTTAATTCCTCTAAACGTATTCGCCGCATCTTCAGCACTAGCTTGAAACGCTATTCTTTGTGCTTTCATTCCCTCAATACTTTCTGCAACTCCTGATCGAATTTCCAGAGAAACTTGCTGTAAAACTCCTTGAGTATCGCTTTGAAATTCTCCTAAAATACTTTGCAATGAACCTGCAAAAGCTTGTAACTGAGTTAAGGTATCTTCCTGAAACGTTTGAATCGTTAAAATCGATTGGGCTAAACTCGCCGAAATTCCCCCTAATTCACTTTTTAATTCTCGCACGGCTTGAGACGCTTCTTGAGTCAATTGTGCGCTTTGATCGAGTCGTTCCACAACAGGTTCAATCACTTGTATTCGCAGTTCTCGCAGTAAGTTATTTAAGATCACTTCACCTTGATCCGCTTTAATTTGTTTTAAGGTAGTTAATTCCTCCCGAATATCTTGAAAAATCGGTGTCATTGCTAATCCGACTTGAGTTCCAATGGCGTGAGAATCTACTCGATTTTGAGCTTCTATCAGTTGAGAAAAACCTGCTTTCATAATCTCTGCAATATTCAAATTACCTTGAGAGTTAGCAGAGTTTGAGAGTTTAATTTGAGAAATTTGATCGAGTTTTTCTCGCAAATTATCTCTAAAATTTTGCCGTTTTCGCTCTCCCCAAGCCAGTACCAGCGTCATTAAACTTGCAGAACCTAAACCCATAAGTGAGCTAGAAAAAGCAGTTTTCATTCCTTCTAGAAGTAGTCGGATTGAAGGGAGTAATTCTGTGGTATTTTCTAAGTTTCCTAAACTTATATCTTGTAATCCACTCTGAATACCATAAAAGGTTCCTAGCACTCCAATTGCAATTAATAAACTCGGTACAAATTGCCATTGACTGCGAGGAATTGATCGGGTTAAAAAGGCAGGATATTGAAATAAAATAAATTTTCTACCTTTAATTTCAGTTTCGTAGGTGTTACCTTGATAGGAAATTTCACCGATGAGGTAGCTGCTAAACCAGTCCAATAGTAATCCCCAGTTAGAATGAAAAATTTCGGTTGATTTTAATTCGATTCGACCTTCAGGTTGACGTTCTAGCTGAAGTGATAAATAGGTGATAGCTTCTTGAGTAATCTGACTTTTAGCCTTTAGATAGCGTTGGTATTGCCTCACAAATCTATGCTCACCCCAAACAGCAATTATCAATAATATTAAGGTGCAAACATGAAAGAAGCTATTTTGCCAAAGGACAGAAATAAATGTGTAAAAAGAATTAACTAATTGCATTTTAAATTTTAATTTTGAGGACAAAAATGATCAATGACAAAGATTAAAAGCTTATTTAAAAAGAGCTTAAATTAACTTCAATCATTTTTAATAGGGATTGAAATTTGTAACCCAAAAATGCTAGTAGCAAAATACAGGAATAGGCTAGTCTTTCAACTTTTCCCCATCCATAGCGATCAAAAAACAGGCAGTTGTGTTAACGATGAAACAATCATAGCAGATGACCATCAACAAAGTTCATCGGACTGATATTAATTTTCTATACGGTTTATAGAGATTCAAAAACTGTTCCCCAATTTTCCTCCTTCGGCTTACTCTTGCCGCTCTTTTCTCTAAATCTTTCAGTATCGCAAAATTAATTCTAAAAGCTTCTCCACCCGAATAGGTTTCATAGGGTCTGGTTCCGCGTTTTAAACTAGAATTCAAGATCAGTCTTGTTTGTCTCAATCTATGTCATATGACTAAAGTTGTAAAAGGGATTTCGCCTTACACAGTTCATGCCTGTCCCCATAAAAACTCGCTTTTGTTAGGTCAAGTAATCCGTCAATATTTATAGGGTTTTAATCCAAGATTATTTAGTCCGAAAGTCGAGAATGTACCCCAACTTTTGCGGTGATGGGGGGGTTGGGGTGACTGAGGATGAAGTAAGAATTATTCTCTAAATTGCAGGATAAAACTTTTTGAGAAAAACTTTTGACTAAATTTCAGACCCCTTTGGTTGTGAACTGAAGTGAGGACAGGAGTAAAAAACGGCTTCTTACTGACTTTTCAGCCCTATAGAACCCGCTTGTCTTCAGTCTTCAAGGATTGCTTGTAGCATCCCTACCTATAGACTAAGATACTTAAAAATTATTATCAATAAATTCTCGAAGCAGGCAGCGCCGAAGCAAGAGGGGGTGAGTACGTCAAATTGTACCCCTCTATCCCCACCAATCACGAGAGCAACCCGTTTGACGTACCCTGCTCCAGTTCAAAAGGAATTATTCTGAAGTTTGATTGAGAACCTAGTAGATTATTTGTGAAAAATTTGTATCTATACAAATCTTGATATTTTCAAGCCCTAAAAGAGCTAAAACCCTTGATATAAAATACCTCTATCACTTCTAGACAGAAAGGTTCAAGGAGCAAAAGCTAAATTTTCCTAAAAAATAAATTGAGTAGAAATACAGAGATGGTATATTAAAAACCACAGCTAGATGCAAATAATTTTTAAAAAGCTGAAGCAAACTCTACTCAGCAGGAGTTCAAAAATTGAATAAGAATGACAATCAGCGTCAACAAACTCAAAAGGGTAAAGGCTGGAGCTTTAGATACTTTGGCGGAACTCCCGCCGCCCCGTCATCCCCTGATGAACCTGTCACCAGTTCCTCTTTTCCTCTCACTCAAGCCAAGTCTGGAACGCAAGTCTGGGTAGTGGGTTTCCGAGGCAAAGGGGGAATCAGTCGGTTGTTGGGAATGGGACTCACTCCCGGCATCGAACTTCAGGTTTTAAGTACCCAACACAGTGGCTCTGTCGTCGTCGCCATTGCAGATAACCGCTTAGGCTTAGGGGCGGGAATGGCTGAAAAAATCATGGTGACAGACGAACCCCTCAACCGTCAACAGGAACAAACAACAATGGAAACTCAGGACACATCTATTTACCTGCGGCAAATGCCCTCTGGAAGCGTCGGGCGCATACTCGGCTATGAAAAATCCTATCGAGCCTACAAAAGCAAATTGCTGTCAATGGGACTCACGCCCGGTACTGAATTTACGGTGATTCGGGTGGCACCTTTTGGTGATCCAATTGAAATTAACGTGCGAGGATTTAACCTCAGTTTGCGGAAGCAAGAAGCTGATGCTTTAGTTGTGGAAGTTTTGAGATAAGGCAATCATGCAAGAGGTAAGAGGCGAAATATTTGTTAAATCAATCGTTCATTTAAAGGGAATTCAAGATGGCAACTCGGAAACCGATTATTGCCTTAATTGGCAATCCTAACTGTGGGAAAACAACGCTATTTAATGCCCTAACGGGATCAAATCAACGCACGGGAAACTGGCCTGGAGTGACCGTTGATCGCAAAGAAGGACAGTTTAAATATCAAGACACGACTATTACCGTTGTTGACTTACCGGGCGTTTATTCTCTCGATGCGGAAGACACCGCCACCGGGATGGATGAATTAGTCGCCCGAGATTATCTCCTCTCAGGAGAAGCCGAACTGGTAATTAATATTGTCGATGGTTCTAACCTAGAGCGCAACCTCTATCTAACGACTCAGTTAATGGAAATGCGCTTACCGATGATTATCGCTTTAAACATGATGGATATTGCCGAAAAAAGAGGCATTCAAATCTATCCTGAACGACTCGCTGAACATCTAGGATTAGCCGTTATTCCGATTGTTGCCGCCGAAAGCAAAGGGGTAAAAAACCTGGTCGAAACCATTGATAAAATGTTACCCCATTTGACGCGATCGCCTCATTATGTCGCCTATCCGGCAGTGATTGAAGATGCGTTAAATGAACTCATCCCCTACATTACCCAACATAGCCATCTTCGCATCGTTGAACCCCGTTGGACGGCTTTAAATCTCCTGCAATACGATGAACGAGTCGCCCCAGAATTAGCCACGTCAGAACTCACCAATATTGTGGCTCAACACCGTCACAAAATTCACCAAGTTTTGGGCGAAGATATCGATATTTTAGTTGCAGATAGTCGCTATGGCTTTATTCAAACCCTGACTCAAAACACTACAGAACGAGTCGGACAAGCCAGCAGCAATCTCTCTGACAAAATTGATCAAATCGTCCTCAATCGTTGGTTAGGAGTGCCGATTTTCTTGGGCGTTATGTACCTGATGTTTCTATTTACCATCAACGTGGGTAGCGCCTTTATTGACTTCTTTGATATCTTTGCGGGTACGATTTTTGTTGAGGGTTTCGGTGAAATTCTTAATAATATTGGTACACCCGGATGGATGATTGCGCTATTAGCGGATGGTGCCGGAGGCGGTATTCAAACAGTAGCAACATTTATCCCTGTGATTGGGTTTATGTTTCTATTTCTCTCTCTATTAGAAGACTCTGGCTACATGGCGAGGGCGGCATTTGTCATGGATCGGGTGATGCGGTTTATTGGACTTCCGGGGAAATCTTTTGTGCCAATGTTAGTTGGTTTTGGCTGCAATGTTCCGGCGATCATGGCAACGAGAACTTTAGAAAATTCTCGCGATCGCTTAATGACAATTATGATGAATCCGTTCATGTCTTGTGGGGCGAGATTACCCGTTTATGCGTTATTTGCTGCGGCTTTTTTCCCCGTTGGCGGTCAAAATATTGTCTTCGGACTCTATCTTTTAGGGATTTTGGCGGCAATTTTTACAGGATTAGTCATGAAGCATACCCTCCTGAAAGGACAGATTTCGCCCTTTGTAATGGAGTTACCGCCCTATCATTTGCCTCGCATGAAAGGGGTGTTGATCAGAACTTGGGATCGACTACAAGCCTTTTTATGGCGGGCGGGAAAACTGATTGTTGTGATGGTGATGATTCTGGGATTACTTAATTCTTTGGGAACAGATGGTTCTTTTGGAAATCAAGATAGTAAAAACTCTGTTCTCAGTGTTACCAGTCAAGCGGTGACGCCGATATTTTCACCGATGGGAATTACTCAAGAAAACTGGCCGGCAACAGTCGGGATTTTTACAGGTGTATTTGCCAAAGAAGCAATGGTAGGTACTCTTGATGCAGTTTACAGTCAATTAGCAATTCAAGATAATCCTCAATTAGTAGGAGAGGATGAATTTAGTTTCTGGGGCGGTATTGGGGAGGCTTTTGCCAGTATTCCGGCGAATTTAGCTGAACTTCCGAATGCTTTACTTGATCCGTTGGGGTTAAGTATTACCAGTGTTGAGGATACAGAAACAGAAGCCGCAGAACAAGGAATTACCGTTGGAACCTTTGGGGCGATGGCGAAGCGATTTGATGGAAAAGTCGGAGCGTTTGCTTATTTACTGTTTGTATTATTGTATTTTCCTTGTGTTTCGGCAACGGCTGCGGTGTACCGAGAAACGAATCTAAATTGGACGGTATTTGTAGCAGTTTGGACGACGGGAATGGCTTATATTGTTGCCACGAGTTTCTATCAAATTGCTCGGTTTAATCAACATCCGGTTTTTTCTGTCCTGTGGTTAATGGCGATGCTTCTCCTCAGTGGCGGAACATTATTCATTCTGAAGATGGCGCGTCCAGTGAGTCGTCAAAATTCCCAAGAAATAACAACTGTTGAATTATAGAAAGAGACGATGATTTTAACTGAATTGCAAAATTATCTCGCTCAACAGGGTAAAGCATCTTTATCTGAAATGGAAACTCATTTCCGCACCGATGGGGATGCTTTACGAGAAATGCTGAACCGACTCATTCGTAAAGGTCGAGTTTATCAACACAAAGTCGAAAAATGTGGAGGTTGTAGCCATTGTCAAACTGAAAGCTTTGAACTTTACGAATGGGTGGGAAAAAATAATTGATTTTCACCCCCTCAGCTTTCAAAAAATGGGTCTAATTGTCAGGCCCATTTTTGTTTTTATAGATCGTTATCGATGTTGTATGGGTATGAGTTGGAGAAGCAAAAACTATGTTTCTTTCGACTCGCTGAGAACTTCAACCCCACTTCAATTGTTTTTTAATCTTTCCTTTTTGACTTCCGTTCCAAATATTCAGAGAGTCGCTTAACCGCAGATTCCAACCCCGGCAAATAATTGGCGATCGCATCCCAAACTCGCTCTAAATCAATGCCGTTCAAATAATCGTGGACTAAAACATTTCTAAATCCAGATAATGCCCGCCAATCAACATCCGGCGCTTCTGCTTTTAAATCATCCGAAAGCTGTTGTGTTGACTCCGCCATTGTTTGCAACCTTCTTAATACTGCATCCTGCACCAAAGAATTATTCATAAAACTTTCTCGATCGTTGCCCGTATAATCTCGAATGCGATCGATACACTCCAAAATATGCACCAAATAAACGCGATCGCGTTCCGGGTTCATAACGGTTTTGCCTCGCTCAATACTCGTTCTTTAATCAAAGGACTTAACCCTTGTTCCGTCACAATATCCACCCGACAGCCCAACAAATCCTGCAAGTCCATCAGTAGCCCACCCGGAAACCAAGGAGTCGTTTTTTCCAAATCATAATCAATCAAAAAATCAATATCGCTTGTTTCTTTTTCCTCTCCCCTTGCCACCGAACCAAACACCCGCACATTAAAGGCGCCATGTTGGGCGGAAATTTTGATAATTTCATCGCGTTTTTCTTGTAATAATCTCATTAATGACATGGCTTTTTTAGAAATTCAAAAAGTGGACTACATTAATAATCTCAGTTGAGAACCTGTTGGGGATTTTTCAACTTCTATTCTGGCTTGAAAAGCTTCTTTTAAATGGGGCATATGTGTAACGGTTAAAATACAAGCAAAATCTGAGGATATGGCGTTAATAGCCGCAATTAAACGGTTACATCCTTCCGCGTCTTGGGTACCAAACCCTTCATCAATAATCAGCATTTGGAGGGCTGTTCCCGCGCGTTGGGCGAGGAGTTTTGCTAAGGCTAACCGAATCGCAAAATTAATTCTAAAAGCTTCTCCACCCGAATAGGTTTCATAGGGTCGGGTTCCGCGTGCATCTGCAATTAAAATGTCTAAAGTATCGATTAATTTTGCCGTTTTCTTTGAAGATTTGCTACTGCGTCCCGCCCGTTGGGTAATAAACTGAATATGTAACTGATTGGCAGATAATCGCGATAAAATTTGATTTGTTTCGGCTTCTAACTGCGGTAATACATTCTCAATCATTAAGGCTTGAATGCCATTTTTTCCAAAGGCTTGCGCCAGTTCACTATAGACGCGATATTGACACCGAGCGGTTTCTAACTGTTGTTTTTGTTCGCGATGTTGGGTGTTTAAACTCTCTAAATAGGCTTGCTGCTGTTTGAGACTTCCCAACTGACCTAACGTTTGATCCATTTGTTGACGACGCTGCTGAATTTGTCGTTCTAACTGCTGAATTGGTTCGCTGAGATCTGGGGTTTCTTTAAGCTTTTGTTCGAGGAGATCTATTTGGGCTTCAACGGTTTTGATATCCTGGGCTTTACTGGCTTTTAACTGCTGTAATTGTTCTAAACGTTGCTGAACTTGCGGATATTGTTTTTGGGCTGAATTTAACTTCTCCACCCGAGTTAACCACTGTTGGGCTTGACGCAATTGCGATCGCACTTGATTATGTTCTTCTAAATTATACCCTATTTCAGCAATAGAACGATCTAACGTCACAATTTGTTGCTGTAATTCCGAGTGAGTTTGTTGTTGGGTGAACTTTTCTTCAAAAGCTGCTTTTTTCGCTTCTAACTCGGGTTTTTGAGCTTGAATTTTCGCTAACTTACTTTCGGCACTTTGCAGTTGACTTTGCTTAATTTCTGCCCAACGCCAACGCTTTTCTTCATTCCGAGCTAAAACGTGGCTTTGCTCATTATAATTGAGCTGTTGTAATTGTTGCTCGAGGTGTTGCTGTTCTCGATACAATTCTGCTGCAAATTCTCCCGTTTGTAGCGATCGCTCAATTTCTCTCGCTTCTAATTTTAGTTGTTGAAACCTTAACTGAGATTCTTCTATCCCTTCTAATTTCGCTTGAATTTGTCCTCGTTGTTCTCGATATTCCTCATACTGCGATAACTCCTGATCTAGCTGGCGATACTCCTCTCGAAACCCTTTAATTTCCCGTTCAGCTACGGCTAACTGTTCATTGACTACCCACATTTGATCGCGAATTTCTTGCTGCTGAGTGCGATGTTTTCCCACCACTAAACCCCAGTGATGTTCATCTAGAGGGCGATCACACAACGGACATAAAGGCTGAACCGAATTAGCTTCTTTATCCCCATTTGACGGCATCCCTAATAAACTAATTTTCTGATCTAATTCAGCTAATTTTGCTTCATAATCTCGTTGTCTAGCACACAACCGTTCCATAAAATTGTGTCTTTCTAGCCCTTTTTCTTTGACTCTTTGTTGATAAACCTGCTTTTTTTCTAACTCCTGAATTTGGGCATTAATTTGTTGTAAAGTTCGTTGTAATTCCGGATGAGTTTGCAAATTTTGTTGGAGTTGACGAATGGACTTTAATAACTCCTCCAAACGCGCACTACAACTCGCCGACGCCCGATCTAATTGCGTTTGTAACTGTTGGCGTTGTTGTAATAAAGGGGTGACTTTTACCTGTAATTCATCCAGTTGATTTAAATGGTTCCGAGCGGTTTGTAATTCGATCAGGGCGGCTTCTACTTCTGAACGCTGGTTTAAGACTTCTAGCTGTTCACTTTCTTGTTGACTTAACCCTTCTAACTGCACCGTTATATTTATAATTTTTTGCTGGATTTGCTGCAAAATTTGCCGTTGTTGTTCAAGGAGTTCTTGACGGTTTTGTTGAGCTTCTTGATAGGTTTTAAATCTTGCAGAAAAGCCTTCTTCAGTCGCTTGTAGGGTTTGAAATCGAGTGTATCCGGCTTGAATTTCAGACGCTTGTTTTAAGACGGCTTCGACTTCTTGCTGTTGTTGTTGAGTAGTGCTAAAGTCTTGCTGGAGTCGTTGATAATCTTGAGAGAGCGTTTGATATTGTTGTTGTTCGCCTTGACGCAATTTTTCCCAGGTTTGGCGATGGTGTTGGCTGGCTTGTAGCTGTTGTAATTGTTCCCGTTCGGTGTTTTGTTGACTGTTCAGTTGGTTGAGACTGGTTTCGAGGTTCGCAATATTTTGAGTCATTTCATTTTGCTGTTGAAGCTGTTGCTTGATGCTATCTATCGTTTGTTGCAACAGTTCAATTTTCCCTTTATATTCTCGGGATAAATCTTTAGCGCGATCCGCTAATTTATCGTACTCATTGAGTTTGAGTAAACTGGCTAAGATTTCTTTTCGTTCATTGGGGCGTTTGAGCATGAATTCATCCGCTCGTCCTTGACGCAAATAAGCAGAATTAATAAACGTATCGTAATCCAATTTAATCTGATCTAATATCTTCTGCTGTGTCGCTCGCATTCCCCGTTCTCCAATGGCGCGAAACTCAATTTTTGCTCCGTTTTGAATTTCATTATAAGCTTGAGTTGCCACTTGAAAATCGAGCGTTCCAGACTGACCTCGCCGACGGTTGCGAATCACCCGATAGAGGTTTCCCTCGCCAATGAAGGCAAAGTCTACTTGAGCTTCTGTTTCTCCCAAGTGAATGATATCATCTTCTGTAGCGGCGCGACTACTGCCCCAAATTGCCCAGGCGATCGCTTCAAGTAGCGAAGATTTTCCCGCCCCATTCGGCCCACAAATACAGGCGGTGTGCAGTCCACTAAAATCAAGGCTAGCTTCTCGATAGCTGAGAAAGTTTTTGAGCGTTAGTTTATATGGAATCATAGAGTAATTGTAAGACTATTTATCCCCTCTTGTCATGGGTTTCATCTATATTTTATAATTCTTTACAGTTTCGATCTAGATTGGTGAATTGCTGTTCGCTAACGGTTGAATCTCGGCAGGATACGCTATATTTATAGTTGATAGAGGCTTTTAAACACTAAACTTGGTGTTAGTTTGTTCACCGAATTTCTGATTTCTATTATAACCGATGACGTCATTCACTCAAAGCTCCATCCTTCTCTCTCAAGCAGTCAAAGCGGTCTTCACCAAGTCGCTGGAAAAGCCTGCGGCTGATCAGGTTGTAGAGGCACTTGTTGAACAAGAAAAAACCGCCAGTAAACAGAAACAACCAGCAAATTTGAGTCAATTTGTGGGAACTTGGCGGCTGTGTTTTATTACCGGAACTCAAAAAACTCGCCGTAAAATTGGCATCGCTTTAGGCGCCGGTCGTTATCTTCCCAACTGGGTGAAAATTCATTTATCTTATTCCGTTTCTGTTTCTCCTCAAGCCAATTTAGAGCAACCTTTTGAAACGGGAAAGGTAGAAAATTCTGTTCAGTTGGGTGGGTTGAAATTAACCCTCAGTGGGCCTGTAAAATTTTTAGCAAAAAAGAATATTTTAGCGTTTGACTTTACCCGCATGAATGTGATATTATTCGGAGTGAAGTTGTATGATGGCTATATTCGTGGCGGCGCGGAAAGCGAAGAAAAGTTTTACAGCGATCGCATAAACAAACAAGCATTTTTCGCCTATTTTTATATCCAAGAAAAAGCGATAGCTGCCCGAGGGCGAGGCGGAGGGTTAGCTCTTTGGGGTCGGGAGAATTAATTCGATCTTCTTCTATGATTTCTTGTATGGTTTCTAGCCCCCATTACAAAAGCATTACCCACATTCCCAATCAACATTCCGGTACTGCCAAAAATCAACCACCAAATGCCAGCCTTTTGGAATTATAAGTCGATATCTTCCTTAGGAGGGATGAAAACAGAGGGGGAAAGCCGAGTATTATCTAAAAAAGAAGGTGAAATCAAGCAGAGTAGCCAGCAGCAAAGAAATTGAAGGAATTTACGTCTCTCCTATTATGACTGGCATAGCAACATTTGATCGAACATTAGAACAAACTCACACTTGGGTTAACGATATCGCCCAAATATTAAAGTGCGAAAATAAAGAACAGGTATTTCAAGGACTGCGAGTTACATTACATAAATTACGCGATCGCTTAACCGTAGAAGAAGCCGCCCATTTAGGCGCCCAACTCCCCGTATTGCTGACGGGATTTTACTACGAAGATTGGAAACCCGCAACCAACCCCGATAAGACCCGTTCCCAAGGACAATTTTTGCAGTCCGTAGAAGAACAATTACCCGCATGGGAATCAACAAATATTAGCATTGAAAACTTAGTTCGGGCTGTTTTTAACATTATCTCAAGTCGGGTTTCAGCAGGCGAAGTAAAAGAAGTGATTAACATGATGCCGGATGAAATTAAACAGCTTTGGCCCGAACCCATGCAAGCTGAAGTCGCCGCCAGCCGACAGTAATTAACACACTTAAAAATCATGGTAGATAAAACCGTAAAAAAAGTCAGCGCCGAATATTCACCCCAAGGTGAAATGGATCAGAAATATTTAGTTTCCGGTCGGACAATCTCGATGCGGTTGTGGGAAAATGAACAGCCCCACGAAGGAAAACCCATCGTTGAACGGGACTATGAAACGGTTGGTTTTGTAATCAAAGGACGGGCGGAATTGTACCTAGAAGGACAGAAAATAATTCTGGAACCGGGCGATTCTTGGGTCGTTCCGAAAGGCGCCCGTCATACCTATAAAATCATCGAACCGTTTACCGCAGTAGAAGCCACGAGTCCCCCGGCTGAAATGTACGGACGCGACCAAGTTTAAACTCAATAAAAAACGAAGAAAAGGAGGACTCAACTTATGAGTACCAAAGAACAATCAAGAGAAATATTGACGGAAGAACGTCATTATTCTCAGCAGCGTCAAGAGTCAATGGTTGAACGGGCTGAACCCCAAGCTGAGAATGCAGACGAACAAGCGGACATCACTCAAGAAAGAGCGCGAGAACTGGTTAGTGAAGCGCATCTCAAAGAAGAAAAACGTAAACAATCCATGTCAGAACGCATGGAAGAAGCGATTGAAAAATCTCCCCTGGCTGACCCCGATCATCCTGATTAATTGGTGATGAATTAAACTTCCGAACAATCTCAGCAGGGAACCGTTGTTTCTGTTCGAGGGAGCGTAATTAACGTTAAAATTTTGCCGCCCTTACCCCCGATTTTCAAAACCTTGATGAACGCTTCTCTCTGCTTCTCAAGGAAGAGAATCGCGCCCCCTCTTTCGGGAGTTCGGGTAAAGATTTACCAATTTAGATAGATGGAACTGAATCATTCTTTTACTAAAAAATTCCCCTACAAACGGGTTGAAAAGTGATAGATGCTTTGGTTCCCAGGAGTCGGGGTCAACGAGAATTAATTGTTGGCGATCGCCGTTCAATTACCGGAGAATTACTCGATATTGCATCGGGATTTGAAGCCTTAACTTCGAGAGAATAAAAAAACTCGGTTTAGGACTTGAAAGGCCCAGAAATACTACAAACTTGATTGCGTCCTTGTGCCTTCGCTTTGTATAAAGCATTATCGGATCGTATCCACAGATCATCGAGTTTTTCATCATCAACATGATAAGTGGTTACTCCCAAACTAATTGTAATTTTAATCTCAAGATTCAAGTCAGAATTAGAGTTAGAAATCGGAATCGAGAGATCGGCGATCGCTTGCCGCAAACGTTCCGCTATTTTCAGAGCCGTTTTCAGATTAGCGTCGGGTAAAACAATGGCAAATTCTTCCCCCCCCAACCGTCCAAAACTATCCCTCTTTCGCAATAAGCTTTGTACCTCCTGAGTCATCGTTTTCAGAACTCGATCGCCAACAATATGTCCGTAGGTATCATTAATCTTTTTAAAAAGATCGATGTCAAGCATGACGATAGAAAAAAGCCGATTATAATCAATCGCGCCCTGAAATTCGGTCTCCGCAATCGAGATCAGATGGCGACGATTGAAAATTCCAGTGAGCGGATCGGTAATCGCTAGCTTTTCCAAAGCGGCTGCTGTTTTTTTGAGTTGATCTTGAGTATATTTTAATTCCAGATGAACTCGCACCCGAGCCAACAGTTCGGGAGGATAAAAGGGTTTAGTAATGTAATCCACAGCTCCCTGGTGAAAAGCTTCTAATAAATGCTCTCTTTCTTCACTTGCCGTCAGAAAAATAATCGGAATTTCACAGAATTTGGCATCGGCTTTTAACTGTTTACAAACTTCTAAACCGCTCATAATCGGCATCATCAAGTCCAGTAAAATTAAATCGGGTTGAGCAAGTTTGGCGCGTTCTAGGGCTTGTTGTCCGTTAGTCGCAAATGTGACTTCATAGCCCACTTGCTCTAACATATCAGCAAGCACTTGCAGATTTAGAGTGATATCATCAACCACTAATATGAGAAATTTATCGGGATTAAAACTCATTATTTTTACGCTCTATTTCGGCTAAAATTAGAGAAAATTTTTCAATTGTGTCGGGGATTATCTGCCATTCAAAAGCATCAAGTTGGGCTGATATTTCTTGAGCATAATCGAGCAAAAGCTGACATTTATGCTCCGTTCCATAGGCTTGTAAGCGTTCATAAAAAGCCTTAACTTCACGCCTTTTCAGGGTAATTATTAACTGCTCCCAAACCGTTTTTTCTTGATTCAATTTTTCAATCAATTGAGGGAGTTGTTGTATTTCTTCAGTTTGATTAGATTGAGATCCTAGAGCCTCAGAAGCAGTAGTTAATTCGCCCTGGGTAAAGGGAAGAACCGTTTTTAAGGCACTAACCAGTTGAGCGCGATTAATCGGTTTGTGAAGCACGCCTTGACACAGAAATTGTACATCTAGATAGTCTTGTCGCAGAACAGAAGCTGTGACAATAAATATAGGAATATTTTGAGTTTTATCATTTTGTTTGAGGGCATTAAATACACCTCGTCCATCCAGATTTGGCATTCGCCAATCTAGTAAAATTACATCAGGTTGTTCGGTTTGAGCAAGTTGAATTGCACTTTGACCATCCTGCACCAACAGCAAACGATGTTGAGTTCCTTCAAAATAACCTTGAATCAGTTGTAAATTTGAGTATACGTCATCTACGGCTAATATTGTTGAACTGTTAAATTGCTTTAAGTCTTCATCAACAAATGAGACAGTCTCCGAGTCCAAAGGTGTATGACTCACCTCGATTTCAGGAAACACAAAAATGAAGCTACTCCCGTGACCTAATTCACTTTCCAGCATTAGGGTTCCCCCTAATAATGTGGTGAGGCGGCGAGTAATTGCTAATCCTAAACCCGTTCCTCCGTATTTGCGCGTACTTTGACCTTCACTTTGAACAAAGGCTTCAAAAATATCGTCTTGCTGATCTTTAGCAATACCAATTCCTGTATCTGTTATCGCAATTTCTAGCCAGACTTTCGGGAGATTTTCTTGAGTATAAGCTTGAGCGCGAATTGAAATTTGAATAAAACCCTGCTCCGTAAATTTAATTGCATTTCCTAAGACATTAAAGAGAATTTGACGCAGACGTATACCATCAAAAAAAATGCCTTGAGGAACCGTGTCATCAATTTGGCTAATCAGAGACAATCCCTTTTCTTTAGCTCGATGGGTGAAAATCTTTTTAACTTCGGAAATTAACTGTCGTAAATTTAAAGGTTCGTAGTGGACTTTAAACTTTCCAGCTTCGATTTTAGAGAGATCAAGAATATCATTAATCAGATCAAGTAATGACTGCCCACTGGCAGCAATTAACTCTAGATAAGAACGTTGGCGGGGTTCAGTGACTAATCCTTGAAGCAAGTCACAAAAGCCTAAAATGGCGTTCATGGGAGTGCGAATTTCATGGCTCATATTCGCTAAAAATTCGCTTTTGGCTTGATTGGCAATTTCCGCCCGTTGAGCCGCTTGTTCGAGGGCAAGCTGAGAAGACTGTAAAGCCGTGAGCATGAGTATATTTCTTAATTCTAAAGCTGCATCAAGTTCTATTTTTTTCCAGGGAAGCGAACAGCCTTTTATCGTTTCTTTCCAAGCTTCAAAGGAGCGACGCGGAGAGAGTTGCATCGTGCCATCCTCTGCTAAAATAACGGGTTTATTGGGATTTCCAGCCCAAGTGACGGTTTGAGTTCTTTCAGGTCTTAACCAGACAATTTGATAGGAAGTATTCAGGGAGAAAATAGAGATGACTAAAATTCCACTGGCGATCTTTTGATAAGCCGAAAACTCGGGATAAATCTCACTGAGATTATTGGTATGAAAGAGTTCGACTTGATGATTAAGTTTTAACCAATCTAACAACTTTTTTACCGCTTCAGTTGGGGGTGTATCTCCAAAAACGAGCAATTCATCTTGGAGAGCAATTAGAATCCCACTGGCATTCACGAGAGACGATAAACGGTTGCCATTTTTATGAAGAAAAGCAATAATATTTGCAGGTTTTATTGATAAATAATTCTTGAATTCTTTTTGCAAACTTCTCACCTTGTATTGGTATTTTTCTGATTCTTTATACTGCTTTTTAAATAGTTTAATTGACATAAACTGTCCTAAAAAATCACAGGCTTTGCGAGTTTCATAATTGACGGATTTAGGTTGATAATGATGACAAACAATCATTCCCCACAGTTGATCATCTTGAATCAAGGAAATACATAAAGAAGCTGCAACACCCATATTTTGGAGATATTCTACATGGATCGGAGAAACACTCCTGAGCATGGAATCACTTAAATCTAAAGGTTCATTGGTGAGGGGATTAAGAACCGGAACGATATCTACAGGTTTATAGTTGATATCGATAATCAGACGTAACCAACTTTTACAGTATAACTTTCTCGCTTGCAAAGGGATATCAGAAGCCGGATAATGCAAACCTAAATAAGATTCTATATCCTCTTTTTTTGCTTCCGCAATCACAACTCCACTACCATCTTCTTCAAACTGGTAAATCATTACGCGATCATAAC
Organism: Limnoraphis robusta BA-68 BA1; assembly: GCF_034932365.1. NCBI lineage: Bacteria > Bacillati > Cyanobacteriota > Cyanophyceae > Oscillatoriales > Sirenicapillariaceae > Limnoraphis > Limnoraphis robusta. The sequence continues at coordinate 54,452 of NZ_JAYGHR010000088.1, forward strand.
CTGTGAGTTGAAAAACTTCCCAAACTAGCCGATCTGTAGACTCTTGAAAACTGGAAACATTGACAATACTTTTGAGGGAAGCTTTGAGTAAATGATAAAAGCTGAGGGGATAACTTCTTTGAGAATCGGATTGGATTTCTAACTCCAAACATAAAACACCATCTGTTCGATGAATCACCCCTTCAAATTTAGAATAAGGAGAGGGAATTTTTGTTCTAATTTCAAAGGGGTTAAAATAATCAAGATCTACCTCGTAAACAGCTTGGGTTAGAAACTGAATATCCTCATCTAAAAAAATCTCATTTAATTTTTTTCCGAGTAGCGACTGAGCTTCAATGCCTAAAAAACGAACAGTATTTTGACTGGCTTGTAAAATGCTCAGATCAATGTCTTGGAATGTGAGGAGAACTCCATGAGGTTGAATTTTTCCCGGAATATGGATAGGTTCGCGATCACAGTTCGTCAGATCAATCGGTTCGGAATAAATAAAGTTAATATCTTGCATTTTAAAAAGATGATTGAATGGTGTGGGTGCATTTTATTATAATTTTTATAAGACTAATGTTCAAATCAGAGTTTCAACCTCCGACCCCGGTGAACCGTTCAACCACTCAGCATTCTTTCTCAAATCCTGATCTTCTCAAACATTAAGCTTTATGAACAAGTCCAGCAAACAGACGAAGCTCTAATCTAAATACCTTACAAAAAAACAAAGAGGTTGTTGATAACCTCCCCGATTTAAGATATTTCAGTTAAACGAAATTTGTTTCTAAACGGTGGTGAGTTGTTGCGCTTTATCTGTGAGAGACTGCATCAATTCATCATAAGGCTGAGTAAACTGATCAATTCCTTCTTCCAACAATTCAGCCATCACCTGATCTAAATTAATCTGAATATCAGGATCTTGCAGACTTTCCATCAATTGATAAGCATGATCCACATTTGTTTCTATTTTATCGGCTGAAGGATTACAGTGATCGGCGCAAACTTCAAGAGTTTTTAGTGGTAAGGTATTCACTGTATTTTTCCCGATTAATTCATCGACATACATAACATCGCTGTATTCAGGATTTTTGGTACTCGTACTCGCCCAGAGTAACCGTTGAACATTTGCGCCTTTTTCCTCTAATGCTTTCCAGCGCTCGCTCCCGAAAATTTCCTTAAATTTTTGATAGGCGATTTTAGCATTAGCAATGGCGACTTTCCCTTTTATTTGACTCAAACGCGCCTCTTCATTCAAGCTTTCAGTGCCGATTTTTTTCATTCTTTGATCAATCAATTCATCAACTTTTACATCAATCCGACTGATAAAGAAGCTAGCAACCGAAGCTATTGAATCAATGGGTTGATTATTCTGGACTCGCGTTTCTAGTCCGCGAATATAAGCTTGAGCGGCGGCTAGATAACTTTCAACTGAAAATAATAGGGTAATATTAACGTTAATTCCTTCAGAAATCGCCTGTTCAATAGCCGCCATTCCATCAGGAGTTCCTGGGATTTTAATCATCACATTCGGACGATTAATTTCCTTAAAGAAACGTTGAGTTTCAGAAATTGTTTTTTGAGTATCTCGCGCCAGAGAGGGTGGAATTTCGATGCTGACATAACCATCTAATTTCTGTGATTCCTCGTAAATTGGGCGAAAGATATCACAGGCTTTGCGAATATCATCAAAAATTAAGTTAGCGCAAATCTCTTCTACCGACTGCTTTTTCTCAATTCCCGCTTTTATATCAGCATCATAGCTTTTATTTCCAATGATAGAAGCCTTAAAAATAGCCGGATTTGATGTGACTCCTCGGATGTTTAGATTTTTGATTAAATCTTCGAGTTCTCCTGATTCAATCAAACTACGATTTAGATAATCCATCCAAATGCTTTGATCATACTGGCGAATTTTAGCGATTTGATTCGTTGTCATCATTAATTTCTCCAATCTCGTCTAATTTTCAACAAACTTTTAACTTTTCAGAAAGCAATACTCCCGTCAGTTTTTGTTCTGCACCACTAACACTGAACAAGGCGCATGGTGAACCACATGGTTACTCACACTTCCGATCAAAGCTTCTTTTAAACCTGTGCGACCTGTACGACCCACAACAGCTAAATCTGCATTCCATTCCTGCGCTGTTTTACAAATTTGTTGACCGGGATTTCCCCCAGCCAGAACACATTTATATTGAGTCCTAACTCCTTTATCCTCAGCCTTTTTTTGATAGTTATGCAGCCACGTCTCTGCTTGTTCTCTCGCTGTTTTAATCTCTTGTTCGGTAGCTTGTAATACCTCTTTTTCCGTCATAGAAGGATACATTCTCATCAAAGGATGTAAACCCCTTCCGGTTGTTGTTTCTGCTGGTGCTACAGTTGGCATTTGTTCCAACCTGGGTAAGCAAAAAATCAGCAAGAGTTCAGCTTTTTGAGTGTGAGCGATATCAAACGCTTGTTCAAATACATCTTCTCCTTGGGAAGATCGATCTAATGCAGCTAATACTTTACTGTAACTCATAATGTCATTCGCTCTGTTTTTCCTGTGTTACCTTACTATATCGACCTATTAAAAAAGTGAAAAATCTATTATTTATAAATTTAACATCGAAAACCAGTAACTTCTTCTGTCAGAAGATGGATTTATCTCCCGACTGCTCAAATGACCCTCTGTTTTGATAAACTCTTCCTCTTGAAAGATGTAAACTTGACAACGAGATTATACTTTCTCACTATTAATCTTAACTTTTCTCAACATAAATATCTCTCTTAAGTGTTGGTTGAACCTCTGTCTGAAGATAGAGGAATTTTTATTTGAATAAGTTTATATTAAAAGTTGTTTTAAAAAAATGAAATTTTGTTAAAAAACCGGGATGTAGAAGACAAAATTAACCCCATTAATAGATTATAGAAAAGGGAGTGATTTTTAATCTCCCATCAGCTTCAATTTTCAACCCTTTGATTAAACCCTTTTAAAAAATGATTATCTGTCCTCTCTGTTCGGGAGAATTAACTCGTCATGTTTGTCAGCACAAAATCTGTTGGTTCTGCTCGGACTGTCGGCAAACCATATCAGACTTTTTAGTAGAACAATACAACGATCAGTCTTTAGGTTTAGTTGCGATCGCAAGCACTCAGTCTAAATTCCATCACTCCCCAAAAAGCAACCGTTCTTATTCCTCTAAAAAGTTAGCCTCATAAAAGTTAAAAATTTCACATTCTATCCCTTTAAGTTAACCCCTATGACAGAAACTAAAGAACAGCAAGAACAGTTCGATCTTCGCTGGACAAGCTCCCATTCCACAGAAGAAAACCTGAATAAACTTTCCGTCGAAACCAACCAGGGACTTGCCTCTTCTACCGTAAAAAAAAGACAAGAAAAGTACGGCCCTAACCGTTTACAAGAAATCAAGCGTCGTAGTAACTGGCAAATCTTTATCGAACAGTTCAAAAGTCCGATTGTTGGACTATTAGCAATAGCGGCAGTTCTTTCCTTTTCTTTTCAAGATTGGGTTGAAGGAATTGCCATTATTATTGCGATTTTTTTAAATGCAGTGATTGGCTTTTTTACTGAACTAAAAGCCGTCAATTCGATGGAGTCTCTACAAGAACTCAGCCACACAAAAGCCAAAGTCCGACGAGATCAAAAAGTTCAAGAAATTTCTGCTGAAGAACTTGTTCCCGGTGATATTGTTGTCCTTGAAAGTGGTGATTTAGTCCCGGCAGATGTGCGAATTTTGGAAGCATCTAAGCTGCAAGCTGATGAATCTGCTTTAACCGGAGAATCCCTTCCTGTCAGTAAAACAACAGAAGCTTTAGAAGGCGATCTTTCCCTTGCTGAACGTACAAATATGCTGTTTAAAGGAACAGCAATTACACTAGGTTCGGGTGAAGGAGTTGTAATTGCAACTGGAATGAATACCGAACTCGGTCATATTTCCTCAATGACGGCGCAAGCTAAACAAGAATCTACCCCCTTAGAACAACGACTTGATAAACTCGGTCAACATTTAATTTGGGTAACATTAGTAATTGTAGCCTTAGTAGCCGGGGCGGGAATAATTGGGGGGAAAGAATTATTTTTGATGATTCAAACCGCCATCGCATTAGCTGTGGCTGCGGTTCCCGAAGGACTTCCAATTGTGGCGACTGTCGCCTTAGCGCGAGGAATGTGGCGCATGGCAAAACGTAACGCTTTAATCAACCGTTTATCGGCGGTAGAAACCCTCGGTGCTACCAATATTATCTGTACCGATAAAACCGGAACATTGACCGAAAATCGAATGAGTGTGGCGCAAATTGCCTTATCTTCTGGAATATTAAAAGTGAGTGGAGAAGCGTTAAAAATTGAGGGAGAATTCACCCAAGATGAAGAAAAAATAGATCCCCAACAAAACGAGTGTTTGCGCTCCCTCTTAGAAGTGGGAGTTTTGTGTAATAAAGCCACCTTACCCGAACTTAACGAAGAAAAAGATAAACCCCTTGGTGATCCGATGGAAGTCGCCTTATTAGTTGCCGGAGCCAAAGGAGATATTCGCCGCAAAAAACTATTAGAAACCTATCCAGAAGTTCAAGAAATTGCGTTTGATTCCGACAGTAAAATGATGGCAACAATTCACGACGATGAAGAAGGTTATCGTTTTGCTATTAAAGGCGCACCGGAGTCAGTTATCGACGTTTGTACTCAACAATTAACCGCAGAAGGTGTTCAAGATTTAAGCGAAGATGAACGCAATGCTTGGCAAGAACGCTGTAATAAACTCGCCAAAGAAGGATTAAGAATTCTTGCCTTTGCCTCTAAAAATACAGACAATTCGGAAGCCGAACCCTACGAAAATCTTACCCTTTTAGGCGTAGTTGGATTACTCGATCCCCCCCGAGAACAAGTGAAATCTTCCCTAAAAGCTTGCCATGATGCAGGAATTCGAGTGATCATGGTGACAGGAGATCAAGCCGTTACCGCTCGTAATATTGCCTTGGCTGTAGGCTTAATCACTGAACAAGAAGCCGAAGCAAGACAAGGCAATGAACTTCAATCTCTCGATAATTTATCTAAACAACAAAAGCAAGAATTACAACAAGTTTCTATTTTTGCTCGCGTTAGTCCTGAACAAAAACTGAATTTAGTCACCCTACATCAAGAGCATAATGCTATTGTTGCCATGACAGGCGATGGTGTTAACGACGCACCCGCATTAAAGAAAGCAGATATTGGCATTGCAATGGGAAAGCGAGGAACTCAAGTGGCGCAAGAAGCGGCAGATATGGTATTACAAGATGATGCCTTTTCTACAATTGTTGCGGCGGTAGAACAGGGGCGGGCAATCTTTGGGAATATTCGCAAGTTTACCCTGTATTTGCTCTCTGGAAATATGGGTGAAATTATTGCGGTGGCTGGGGCTTCGTTAGTCCAAGCACCCTTACCCTTATTACCCTTACAAATTTTATTTCTAAACGCTATTAATGATGTCTTTCCTGCGTTAGCTTTGGGCGTGGGAGAAGGAAGTCCTAACCTGATGAAACAAAAGCCCCGCGATCGCAGTGAACCGATTTTACCCCGCCGTCATTGGATGGCAATTGTGCTGTATGGCGTGATTATTTCGCTCACCGTTTTGGGGGTATTTTGGCTCTGTTTAACTCGTTTGGGAATGGAGGAAGAGCAAGCAGTTACTATTTCATTTTTAACCTTAGCTTTTGGTCGATTGTGGCACGTTTTTAATATGCGAGATTCCAACTCTGGATTGTTGAGAAATGAAGTCACCCAGAACCGTTATGTGTGGTTAGCGTTATTAGTTTGTACAGGTTTACTGTCGATGGCGGTTTACATTTCACCCTTAGCAAATGTGTTACAATTAGTTAATCCGGGCTGGCAAGGATGGGGATTCATTTTAGCAGGAAGTTTAATTCCGTTAGTCATTGGACAAATACTCAAAGCAATCATTCCTCAGAGATGGTTTGCATTGTAAATCAATCTATCCGCAGTCAGATTTTTCCATCGCATTTTTGCTTCATGCTAGATTTCAGAACCGCAATCTATTTACAGAGATGAGTCATAAAAATTACGAAGAAAAATATACTAAGCCGGAGTTACGGCGTCAAATCAAACAAGAAATAATGGAGTCTGACAAAGGGGGACAACCCGGGCAATGGTCAGCGCGAAAAAGTCAGTTACTCGTACAGGAATATGAAAAACAAGGCGGAGGTTATCAAGGCGAAAAAGATGAGGCTGCACGTTCTTTAGAAGACTGGACAGAGCAAAATTGGCAAACTCAAGAAGGGGATGAAAACGCTCGGCAAAATAATAAAACAAAACGGTATTTACCCCAAGAAGTTTGGGAACGTTTGAGTGAGGAAGAAAAGCAAGAAGTTGAGGAAAAAAAGCAGTCGGCTTCTCAACAAGGAGAACAATATGCAGAATGGACGACCGCCGTGAAGCGAGTGATGCGCGAAATTCAACAGTCTGATGAATCTGAACTCACCAAGCGAGAACTTTACCAAAAAGCGCAAGAATTGGAGATAGAAGGACGCATTGACATCCTCTCCGCCGTAAACGACGGAGATTCCAAACATCACTGTTTGGGTTTCCTCTTTCTATGAGTTGACTTACTCAACTGGGTTTCCCCACTTAAGCAGAGGTCAGTCTCTCGGGAGGCGTTGATTTCCATCTGCCCGACGGTATTTGATAGCTGTTTTAATGCAGATTTTAGAATGTTTTTGGCGGCGTTTTCATCCCGGTCTGCTACATACCCACAGTGAGGACATT
>NZ_JAYGHR010000089.1:0-56808 GCF_034932365.1 Limnoraphis robusta BA-68 BA1
GAATCCCCCTAAATCCCCCTTAGAAAAGTGGACTTGTAAGCCACCTAAATCCCACATAGAAAAGCGTACTTGCAATCTCCCTCAATCCCACATAGAAAAGTGTACGATCCCCCTAAATCCCACATAGAAAAGGGGACTTGCAATCCCCCTAAATCCCCCATAGAAAAGTGTACGATCCCCCTAAATCCCCCTTAGAAAAGTGTACTTGGAATCCCCCTAAATCCCCCTTAGAAAAGTGTACGATCCCCCTAAATCCCCCTTAGAAAAGTGTACGATCCCCCTAAATCCCCCTTAGAAAGGGGGACTTGGAATCCCCCTAAATCCCCCTTAGAAAGGGGGACTTGGAATCCTCCTAAATCCCCCTTAGAAAAGTGTACGATCCCCCTAAATCCCCCTTAGAAAGGGGGACTTGGAATCCTCCTAAATCCCCCTTAGAAAAGTGTACGATCCCCCTAAATCCCCCTTAGAAAAGTGTACGATCCCCCTAAATCCCCCTTAGAAAGGGGGACTTGAAACACAACCCCGGCTTTCTGTTCCCCCCTTTTGAAGGGGGGCTAGGGGGGATAAAAGAGAGGGAAAGGAAATCATATCAGTTTAGTTTTTTACACTCAATAAACAAACAATGGATCACGATATTCCCAAGCTTGATAAAAAAGGTTTACGAGAGTTCGGACTAACAACAGGCGCCATTTGTGCGGGGTTGTTTGGGTTCGTTCTTCCTTTAATATTTCGGCACTGGCCACCCCCGCTTTGGCCTTGGATTTTGGGGTCAATTTTGGCGGTTTGGGCGCTGATTATTCCGGGTACCCTTGATCCGATTTATCACGGTTGGATGCGCGTTGGTCTGGTGTTAGGCTGGATTAATACAAGGATTATTCTCGGGGTCATTTTTTACGTTATGATGACACCGATGGCATTGATCAAACGAATTTTCGGTAGTGATGCGATGCAACGGGAACTCAACCCAAATCTTTCAACTTATCGCGTTGGAAGTCAAGCTAGAAATCGTGAAAGTATGGAGCGTCCTTTCTGATGTTTGAAGCAACATTAGACTTTTTAAAAGACTTATGGGCGTTTATGAAAGAACGCAAAAAGTATTGGTTATTGCCTCTGATTATTACTTTGGTTTTGTTGGGGGCGTTGATTGTTTTGTCTCAAGGTTCTGCGATCGCGCCGTTTATTTACACGTTGTTCTAAATCTGAACAAATTGGACGGAAGCTATCAGAAAATTTGACATTCCTGTAGAATGGACGTTAACCTGAGAAACCCGGTTTCGTAGGAGTTACCGGGTTTTTGGCTACATTGTTTTAGAGGGAATGTCTCTCCTTATTTATAATTAAATATGCGATCAAAAATAATGTGTAAGCAAGTTAAGCCTGATTCTATTTTATAAACAGGTACAGTAAATGGGTAAACGCAAGGCTTGGATATTGAATCTAGGTTTAACACTGGGAAGTGTTTTGTTTGGCGTATTCATTGGGGAAATAGGTTTGCGTTTAGCGGGAATTGAGGGCTTAAAAAAGCTACCTCAACCGGGTCATGGTAATTTTTCACCTTCTTTTTATACCATGTCTCATCCTGATTTGGGTTGGGTTAATCGACCAGGGGCTTCAGGAATTTGGGAACAAGAAGGGAAAGCTTATATTGAGATTAATATTGAAGGATTGCGAGATAATATTCACCCAAAAACCAAAGCAAAAGATGCGGTAAGAATTGCGGTTTTAGGGGATTCTTTTACGTTAGCTGTTCAAGTCGATGTTAAACAAACCTATTGGTCCGTGATAGAAAATGAATTAAAATCTTGTCAAGGGCTTAAGGGAAAAACAGTCGAGGTGATGAATTTTGGGGTGGATGGTTACGGTACCGCCCAAGAGTTGTTAATGTTGCGTGAAAAGGTCTGGGATTATAACCCCGATATTGTGATTCTTTCCTTTTTTATTGGCAATGATATTATTGATAATTCACCGGGACTCGAAAGCAATCATTATCGACCCTTTTTTGTTTACAAAGATGGGGAATTAGTACCCGATTATTCCTTTAGAAATTTATCGCTTGAACATAGCGATCGCTATTGGATTACAACTGTTGATCGGCTTCCAATGTGGTTAGTGAATCATTCGAGAATTTTACAAGTTGCTAAAAAAGCAGAACGAGATTTAAAGCAGAAAAATTTACTTCTACATTTAAACAAACTCACTGCTAAAAACTTTCGAGAACCTACCGATCCAGTTTGGCAAGAAGCCTGGAAAGTTACTGAAGATTTAATCACAATGATGAATCAGGAAGTCAACCAAAACAATGCAGAATTCCTACTCGTAACCATTGCCGATCCGATCCAAGTTCACCCTAATCCAGCTTTTCGTCAATCCTTTATGAATAATTATCAAATTGAAGATTTATCTTATCCTGAAAAACGACTGCAAACACTAGGTAATAATCAAGGTTTTCCCGTGTTAAATTTAGCCGAACCTTTTCAAACCTATTCTGAACAAAATCAAGTCTGTTTACATGGGTTTGAAACAGCAGTTCCTTGTGCGGGACATTGGAACCCCGACGGACATGAATTTGCAGGAAAATTAATCGCTAATCAGTTATGTCAACAGGTGAAAAAATGAACAAACAACTGCAACCCTTTCTCGTTAATTTAGGCTTAGTTTGTGGGAGTTTAATCTTTGGGATTTTTGTTGGTGAAATCGGTTTACGTTTGGCGGGAATTGAGGCGCCATTACCGCCTGATCCTGAGTCAGAAACCCTCGCTTATCGAGTTGACGATCCCTATCGCGGTTGGGCGCCTCGGGCGAATGCGGTGACAGTTTGGGCGGGGGAAGGGGAGAGAACCGGGGTTCAGATGAATAGTAGCGGAATGCGAGATAAAGAACGAAGTGTTAATAAGCCCGAAAATACCTATCGAATTGCATTTTTAGGCGATTCATTTGTTGAGGCGATTCATGTTCCTTTAGAATATACGGCTGCGGCGATTATGGAACAAAAATTAGCCGAATGTTCGGCGTTAAAAGGGAAAACTGTTGAGGTTTTAAATTTTGGAGTTCAGGGTTATGGTACCGCCCAAGAATTGATGACATTACGCCATCATGTTTGGCAATTTTCCCCCGATTTAGTATTGTTAGGGTTTTATCCTGGAAATGATATCCGCAATAATTATAAACCCCTAGAACATGATCATTTTCGTCCTTATTTTACCCTAGAAAATGGAGAATGGGTGATTGATGATTCTTTTAAAGAGATGACCCAACTTGAACGGGATTATTATGCTACGACTAGGGTTGATTATTTACCCCGTTGGTTGTTAGAAAACTCCCTGATTTTACAACTCGTTCGTCAAGCGGAAGCGACAGCAAAACGTCGTCAGTTTGAACAAGACTATGAACAAACAAATATTAATTTCTATAAAAAACCTCCCAATCAAAAATGGGAGGAAGCGTGGAATATTACCGAAGGTTTGATTACATTAATTCAGGATGAAGTGAAAGCAAAAGGGGTTGATTTTATGGTATTTACCGTGAGTGATTCCTATCAAGTTCATCCCAAGCCCAAAAAACGCGAAGAGTTCATGGAAAAGCATAATATTCAAGATTTATTTTACCCGGATAAACGCATTCAAGCATTAGGTGAACGAGAAGGATTTACCGTGTTTAGATTAGCGGAACCTCTGCAAAAAGTAGCAGAAGAAACAGGTGAGTGTTTACATGGGTTTGAGAATGCGTACCCCTGTGAAGGTCATTGGAACCGAGAAGGAAATCGAGTAGCGGCTGAATTAATGGCTGATCAAATTTGTCAAGGAATCACATCTCCGCAGTCGCTAAAAAAACAAAATAAAAAACCATGATTTTATATGAAAATACAAGCCTTTTTGAAAAAAATTCAACCTGGGTTAACGGTTAGTTTAGTGAATCTCATTTTATTAGGAATTGCTACCGAAGTGATATTCTTTTTGTTTGTCTGGATGACTGAAAAGCGAATGATATATCATAAAAATACTCTAACCCCAACAGAATATTATTCAGAAAACTCTCCCGAAAACTCAATATTAATTCGCTTTCATCCCTTTTTTGGTTATGTTCTTAAACCCGGTGTGTATAACCATGAACTATCGGGTTTAAAGGTTAATAATTATGGCTTTTTCTCCCCTTATGATTATCCTTATATCAAAACGGATTCCAATCAATTTATTATCGGGATTTTTGGCGGTTCAGTGGCGAGTGATTTTAGTGTGAATGAAACAATTGATCCTTCTCATCCTCGAACGTTAATTCAAAAGTTAAAATCTCTACCACAGTTTCAGGATAAAGAAATTATTGTTTTAAATTTTTCTAATGGGGGATACAAACAACCCCAGCAACTTTTAATTTTAAGTTATTTTTTATCACTGGGTCAACAGTTTGATCTGGTGATTAATCTAGACGGTTTTAATGAAATAGCATTATCTCCTTTAAATAATCAAGCTAAACTGGATTTTTCAATGCCCAGTTTTCAACATTTTCAACCGTTAGTGAGTTTAGTTAATGCTGATTTATCTGCTATTATATCAATGGGAGAAATGCTGAGAACCAAACAGAAGTTAGCCAACGCACATGAACAGTTAAATCAATGTAAACTGGCTTGGTGTTATGCGATAAATTTCTTAAAACTAAAATTTTTATCACAACAATACCAACAACAAGTTACAGTTTTTGATCAAGAACAAATCAAGAAACAATCAATAACGACTCATTCCGAACAAAGCTTAATTGCATTATCTAAACAGTCGGAAGTTATAGAAGATACAGTCGCCATGAACCAAGTTGTGAATAACTGGTTTGAATCTTCCTTGATGATGTATCATTTACTTTCAATGCGTCAGATTCCCTATTTTCATGTGATTCAACCCAATCAACATTACCCAACTCAGCGCGTTTTTTCGTTGGAAGAACAGCGAATAATGCGAGATAGTCCCTATCGCCAAGCGGCTGAAAAGGGTTATCTTCTGTTAATTTCAAAAGGTGAACAGATGCAAAAAGATGGTATTAATCTTTTGAATGCTGCTAAAATATTAGATCAGACTTCAGAAACCGTTTATCGAGATAGTTGTTGTCACTATAACCAACTCGGACAGGATATCCTAACTGACTATGTTGCTCAATCAATTATAGAAACTTTTAATTCTTCAAACAACCTCAACTAAGTTTTCACCTCTCTAACCGTTCCCTAAAAAACAAAGGATAAACAATGAATAAATTGAATTTAAAACTCATCAAAGAAGGACTCAAGTTAACACTGATTAACCTCGTGATTTTATTTATATTTCTTGAATTGGGTTCTTTAGCCTTTTATTTTATCAAAAATAAACAGTTTTTTTATACTCGTGAAAAATCAGAAGATTATCAAGATTTGGGAATTAATTTAGAAGGTGTGCGAGTCAGGGCTGAATCGATTGTTGAACGTTTACATCCTTTTTTTGGCTTTGTGCAGAAACCTGGCCCCGATTTTAGACCGGGTTTTAAGTATAATAATTATGGGTTTATTACGCCTTACGATTATCCTTTTGAAAAAACCAATGAGAATCAAATTATTGTGGGAGTGTTTGGAGGTTCGGTGGCTTCTAACTACACCATTTTTGAAGTAAAAAATAACCTGTTAGAGCAAGCAATTCGGCAAATGCCAGGCTATAAAGATAAGGAAGTTATTATTTTATCCTTTGCCGTTGGTGGATACAAACAACCTCAACAGTTGTTGATTTTAAACTATATGTTAGCAAGGGGTCAAAAGTTTGATTTAATTATTAATATTGACGGTTTTAACGAAGTTGCACTGTCTAATCTTAACAATGAACGTCAGCTTGATTTAGCCATGCCAAGTCCCGCTCATATTGAACCTTTAACCGGACTTGCTAATAATAGTTTATCTGATAAAGCCTTAAAAACATTATTAGAAATCAAGGAAAATAAAGAAGAGTTAGGGGATGGGTTAGAAAGACTGCAAGACTGTCAACTCGCCTCCTGTAATGCGGTGATGTCGGTTTATGTTGAAACTTTAGTGAAAAACTATCGAGAAAACTTGCAAAAGTTTGAAAGATACAGAAATAGACCCCTAGATGATGATCAAGAAAGTGTCGTTTTCTTTTATAATCAGGATGAGGTTTTACCGGATGCTGTGTTTTTTGAACAGGTGGCTGATTATTGGGTGAAAACATCGCTTTTAATGCACCAAGTCGCAGCCGCTAATAACATTCCCTATTTTCACTTTTTTCAACCCAATCAATATTGGCAAACTAACCGAAAATTTAGTGAAGCTGAAAAGAAAATTGCTTTAAATGAGGTGAGTCCCTACAAAAAAGGGGTGACGATTGGCTATCCTTTGTTATTAGAGCGAATTGATGAATTGAAAGCGAATAATGTTAATATTTTTAATGCAGTGAATATTTTTGATCAGATTTCAGAACCCGTTTACAAAGACAATTGTTGTCACTACAATGCCAAAGGAGAAGAGATTTTTTCAACTTATATTGGGCGTTCCATTGTAGAAAAATTAACAGGTAAACCTTTCGAGAATAAAACTCAAGACTAATAAGATCAACAAAGTAAAGAGTTTATTGCCGTTAGATTTGTGTTAACCTAAAAGATAGGAAGGACTCACTCTATCTTAGATTATGCCTTGACAACTTTTGCGATATTAATTTAAATTTGTTCTAGTGGTTGACGGTTTCTTGTAGATAACGTTCTTGAGTTTCTAGAAACTGTTCATAAAATTCAATCCAAGGGTGGGTTAGATAATTAACGTTAAAGTTAAACCGATCAATCCTACTGTTTCTGAACCTAACGCGCTATCGTAAAGGATGTAACACTTTTGCAAGGACTAAAACAGGTGAATACTGCTATTGAAACCCAATTGCTTGATCGTATCAAAACCCACAGCGATCGCGTAGACTATCTGGAAATTCGCCTCCAACAAAGCGAAAGCACATCTATTTCCTTTCGGGGTTCTCGTTTAGACGCCGTGAACCGTAGTTTTTCCCTAGCCGGAGGTATTCGCGCTTGTCATAAAGGCGGTTGGAGTTTTGTCACGTTTAATGGGTTATCTGAACTTGACGATCGCATTACCGAAGCCATTTCTCAAGCTTATTTAGTCGGACACGAAACCACTCAACTGGCGGAAATTGAAGCCATTCAGGATAAAGTATCGGTTAAATTAGGCTGCGATCCGCGCGGAATTTCTCTGCAAGAAAAACGTCAACTCATCGAAAATTATAACAAACTTCTGTTAGATTTTGATTCCCGTATTCAAACGACAGCCGTGAGTTATAGTGATAGCTTTAGCATCACCTATTTTGTCAATTCTCAAGGCAGTTGTATCACGCAAGAACGTCTGGATGTGAATGGTCGGTTTGGTGCGATCGCCACAAATAATGGTACGGTCAGACAAGGCTTTGAAACCATTAATTCTCGCTCTGATTATAACGCTTTAATCGGCATTGAAGATCGCGTTCAAAGTGCAGCAGAACGAGCCATTCGTCAGTTAGAAGCCCAGTCTGTGAAAGGGGGTCAATATACAGTCGTTCTCGATCCTTATTTAGCGGGAGTGTTCATTCACGAAGCCTTTGGTCATCTCTCAGAAGCCGATTTTGTTTATGAAAATCCTCGAATGCAGGAGTTATTAGAACTGGGTAAACCGATGGCAATTGAACAGCTTAATGTGATTGATGATGCCACCATTCCCGACTTACCCGGTTCAATATTATATGATGATGAAGGTGTTCCCGCCCAACGTAAATATTTAATTCAAAATGGGATTTTAACTCAACGCTTGCATAATCGGGAAACCGCAGGTAAACTCAAAGAAGCTCCCACCGGAAATGCTCGCGCTTTGAATGCCACCTATCCGCCCATTGTCCGCATGACAAATACTGCGATAGAAGCAGGCGATCGCTCGTTTGATGAGATGATTTCTGATATTGATGAAGGGGTTTATGCGGTGCGAATGTTAGGCGGTCAGACCAATGGCGAAATGTTTACCTTTGCGGCGGCAGAAGGTTATATGATTCGGAATGGTCAGATTGCTGAACCTGTCAGCGATGTTACTTTAACAGGAAATGTCTTTCAAACCCTCAAGGATATTGAAGCGATCGGCAATGATTTAAGCTACTCTAATGGCGGCTGTGGGAAAAGCGGTCAAATGCCTCTCCCTGTCAGTGTAGGGGGGCCACACGTTCGGATGAAAGAGGTTGTGGTTGGCGGTCGATAAGCGTATTGAAAAAACATTAAAGCGGGTTTTAAGCTAACCCGCCTGCTGTTGTCAAAGTAATTGTTCTTTCTCTGCTTCGAGGAGTCGTACTAAGTTCTGATCGCCTTTGGCTCTGGCAATTTCCAGACGGTGTTCTAAACGTTTCTGAATATTGGCACGATGGGTTTGAGCCAATTGGCTGCTGTTCTTGGAGTGTTTGTTCATTTTGGACAGTTTTAATTTTTTTATTGTGCTGGTTCATTACTTTCAGTATAACCTTTCTCTCTCAAGCAGGTAGGGTTCCTTTGGGAAAACTTCAAATTTTGTAACTTAAGCTACAGCAAATTAGTTAGGCAAGAGGGAAAAGGCAAGGGGGGAGCAGGGGAAGCAGGGGAGAAACTGTTAACTGATAACTGTCTTCACTGGTAACTGGTCACTGATAACTGTAAACTGTCTTCACTGGTCACTGTTCACTGGTAACTGGTCACTGGTCACTGTTCACTGGTAACTGGTAACTGGTCACTGTAAACTGAAAAGCCCCCAAGGTTCAGGGGGCGGATCAAGCGATCAACTGATGTTGAACTTAGAGATTAGAAGGAATAGGGGCTTCTAAACCCAAACGTTTCATAAAGCCATCGAGATCGAAATGTTCAGCCATCAGTTGGGTGATACACTCAACCTTACTGGGTTCATGGACACGAACTTGACCAAAGGTGCGATCGATAATTTCTACCGTCGTCAGGGTATCGAGATCAACGGATAAAACCGGGACTTCAAGATCATCAGCCCGAGTCAAAACCATCGGATCGGGAGTGATTTGTCCGGTTAAAATCAAACAATGGGTTGATTTTTCCAGGGCAGCAAGCTGAATATCGGTGCGATCGCCCCCAGTAACGACAGCCATATTCCTGGCGCGATCAAAGTATTTCATCGCCGCACTGACATTCATCGCTCCAACCGTGAGACTTTCAACCATGACATTCAAATGAGCGCCCCCGCAAAGCACTTGAGCGTTCAGTTGTTTTACGAGTTCTTCAACCGCCACACTGCGTAACAGGGCATTTCGGGGTATAATCCCCAGTAGGGGAATGCCTGAGCGCTGTAGAAACGGCTGAATCAAATTCGTCATGATTTCTAGACGCTCGGCAGGCAGATCATTGATCAAAACTCCCATCAGGTGATCGCCCAATTGGGCTTGAGCAGCAAGGAAGTCATCAATCGCGTTTAAAGACTGCAAGCGTTCAACGAGCATCACGGGGGCATCGAGTTCTTGGGCCATCTGCGATAAAGACAGATCAAATAAACGACCTTGGTTTAAAGTTCCCGGCCCTTCTAACAAAATTAAATCACCCTGTAACCCCTGTAAATAAGAAGCTAGAGGCTGACGAGAATCTGCCGCCTGTTCGGCTTGTAACTGAGCCTGGATGGTGTTGTCTGTAAGGACGACGACAGGTGAACCCACCTGGGAAGCCGACAGTTCTAAAGTAGTCGCGACGAACTGAACATCAGCATCGAAAGGTTCTGCGGCATTACCGATTTCTGTTCCCAGGGGCTTACCATAAGCAACTTGAATATTATGATGCGTTCGCAACTGACGGGCTAGCCCCAGTGCAATTGCCGATTTACCACTGAAAGGCTGTGTTGAACCGATTAAAAGGGACTTGGCGGACTTAGCCACGTAACCGACTCCTCTATGCGTTGAATGTGTCTAATGGCAATGCCCAACATGACCATTACCCGATGTGACGTTGTTCAATCAACCTAACCCTGTAAACTTTAAAAAAGAAGGATTATGCGATCGTATAACTGCGATTATGATACACCAACGACTTGAACAACTGTTAGATAAGATACGGGTTTTTTAGGGTTTCGAGAACAGCCAATCAAGTTTTTAGCAGTTGTTAACGGAGATTAATCGAGATAGTGGAGTAGCCGCTTGTAGAACTCTTGAGAGAAATCTATCGTGCGATTGCGGCTAAAATTCTGAAGCACTTCGATCAGATAGCGAATAAATTCATAATTCGACATCGTGACTTCATAACTGAGATCCGCATTGCCATCAAACTGCACCCGACAGCGAGTTAAATCAGCCGGAAGAGAAGAAACAGTCCAAGTCGCAACAAACGGAATATCCTCACCGCTATCAATTTTACGAGCGCCTTCCAAACTTTTTTCTTTGTAGAGACTAATCGACAGGGGTAAATATCTACGACTCTTCTCATCGTAATAAGGCTGATAGACAATCACTTCTCGCTTGTCGGCGGGCTTAAGTTGACTGATGACTGTGGCGGAGTGTGACATTCTTAGATTTCCTGCAAAGACCGATCATTTCCAATTTAGCTGACATTGGACTTCCTGCCATCGCTTAACAGCGATCTCGGCGCGATCGCCACCGACACACAGAAGACAACAATGTTAGATACTAGAGTGTGTAGAAAATGAGCATTCCTGAGAAATGCCAGGCGGGTTCACAGGTTCAATGCCCCGAAAAACGCTCAAGACGACGGTATAATCAGAGCTGTAAACTCACGCTTTGAAAATGCCTGAAGTTCTCACAAGATCTTGCCAATGGGAAGTTACGCCGCAACAGCTTGAAACACTTGATGCGCTGCTTTCTGATTGGGCTGAGTGCGGAGAGTACCTGAATGCAAACACCCGGGGAAAACTGACAAATCAGATCGAGTGTCGAGTTCTTTGATTTTAGATCAGTATTGAGGGTGAAATTAGATTATCCATGCCCAAAAAGTCTTGGCCTGAAAAACGATTAAGCAACAAGCTGAACGCAGACATGAGACGATTGACATCAACACAAACCAATTCATCTAATCAAAACCATTCTTACGGCGATCGCCATGATTATCAACCAGAGTGCAACACCGTAGAAGCCGATCAGCAAGTTGATTCTGACTTGTTATCTGAACATCCAGTTGAACCGATGGCAATTTCACCCCTAATCTATCAGGGGCGACGTCGAAAGGCGGCTGTGGTTCTCAGTATGATTTGGGGAGGAACAATCACCCTACATCTGGTTTCTTGGGGATCGTGGTTGATTCTCGGTTTAACGGGATTGCTTTCGATTCATGCGTTGCGTATTCTGTTGAAGCAACCCCAGGGTGAATCAAATCAAACTTTAGCATCTGATCGCGACTATTGGCCTTTTGTCTCTTTGCTGGTGGCGGCGAAAAATGAAGAATCCGTGATTCGCAATTTAGTTGAGAATTTATGTACTCTAGATTATCCCTCCGATGCCTACGAAGTTTGGGTGATTGATGATCAAAGCACCGATAACACGCCTCGGGTGTTAGATCAGCTTGCAGAAAAGTTCGATCACCTCAAAGTTCTGCATCGTCGCAATGGCGGGGGCGGAAAATCGGGGGCGCTCAATCAAGTTTTACCCTTAACCCAAGGTGAAATGCTCGGGGTATTTGATGCGGATGCTCAAGTTTCCTCGGATTTATTGCGGAAAGTCATTCCTCTGTTTGACGAAGATCGCATTGGTGCGGTACAAATGCGAAAAGCGATCTCCAACGCCTCACTCAACTTTTGGACTCATTGCCAAGCCGCAGAAATGGCACTGGATGCCTTTTTTCAAGAGCAACGAATCGCTCTCGGCGGAATTGGAGAATTGCGGGGAAATGGTCAGTTTGTTCGACGGAGCGCGATTGAAAGCTGTGGCGGTTGGAACGAAGAAACCATCACAGATGATCTCGATTTGACGATTCGACTCCATCTTAACGATTGGGATATCGAATTTTTAGCCTCACCGCCGGTCTACGAAGAAGGGGTAACAGGAGCAATCGGATTATGGCATCAACGCAACCGTTGGGCTGAAGGCGGCTATCAACGCTATCTCGATTATTGGAAACCTTTGTTGAGTAATCGCCTCGGGACTGGCAAAACTCTAGATTTATTCGGGTTTTTAGTCATGCAATATCTAGTCCCCACCGCCGCCGTACCGGATTTGATCATGGCAGCGCTGTTGCGTCGTTTGCCCATTACCAGCCCCTTGTCGTTGATGGCGATCACGCTGTCGGTTTTGGGAATGTTTATGGGGTTGCGTCGCATCCACAACCCGGAAAAGATGGCTTCCCCAACCTCTCAATCCCCAAATCAATCTTTAATGACCTGGTTGATGGCGGGGTTGCAAAGCATACGCGGAACTCTTTATATGTTGCATTGGTTTATCGTCATCGGCAGTACCGCGATCCGCATCTCTGTCCGTCCGAAGCGTTTGAAGTGGGTAAAAACAGTTCATCAAGGAATGTCAGGAACCCCCCAAACCTAAATCCCAGAAGCTTAAATCACGGTAGTCTTCGTTTTGAATCCGCTAGACTCAGAAGTACCGACACAGGAGCGTGCCAGTCAATTTCAGTGGGTTGACCGAAAAAAAGCGGGATGCAAGCCCCGTCGTTTACGACGGTGTTGCTAGGATGGATATTCAACTCAATCTGCCATTCAAGGGTGAACAGCTATGGATTTGCTAGAGTATCAAGCCAAAGCTTTATTTCGTGAGATGAACATTCCAGTTTTGCCCTCACAACGCATTGATCGCGCTCAAGATCTCAAGGGATTGAGAATTCCCTATCCAGTCGTCCTCAAGTCTCAGGTGCGTTCAGGAGGGCGGGGCAAAGCTGGAGGAATTCGGTTTGTGGAAAATACAATTGATGCTGTTGCCGCCGCTAATGCTATTTTTAATCTACCCATTCGGGATGAATATCCCCAAGTTCTTCTGGCTGAAGGAAAATATAATGCCGATCAAGAGTTTTATCTAGCGGTGACTTTAGATCCCGTTAGCCGCCGTCCGATTCTGTTGGGATCGAGTAAAGGCGGAGTAGAAGTGGAAGAATCGATCTCAGAAGTTCAGAAAGTCGTTGTTGAGCGGGAGTTTTCGCCGTTCTATGCTCGTCATTTGAGCGTTAAAATGGGATTACAGCAAGACTTGATCTTGGCGGTGAGTAACATCATTGAAAAGATGTATCATCTGTTTGTACAGAAGGATTTAGATCTGGTGGAGATCAATCCACTCGGGATTAGCCCCAGTGGTGAAGTTATGGCTCTCGATGGCAAAGTGATCTTGAATGACAATGCTCTTGGACGCCATGAGGACTTAGCGGCTTTGATTGAAAATCATCATCTTCTTCCTCAAGTCACAGGACAAGATATCCCTTCTTTTGCTTTTCCCTGTGAGTTTGATCGAATGTTGCAACCCCAACTGAAATGGATGGAAGCTGAAGGTAATATTGGCCTTTTATGCAATGGGGTGGATCTGACGATGGCAACGGTCGATCTGATTGTTCAAGAGAAAGGAAAACTGGCTCATTTCCTCGATTTGCAGGCCGAGGATTATACTGAACTGACGGACAATTGGCGAGATCGTCTTTACCAGGGTTTAGAGTTGGTGAGTCAGTCTAAGAAGGTGAAAGTCGTTCTGGTTAATCTTCTCAGTCACTTTGTCACGGCTGAGAAAACGGTTTCAGAAATTGCCAATTATCTCACCCGAAAAGTTCAGATCGGTGATGTACCTCAGTTTGTTTTGCGGTTAACGGTTAACCCTTCTCGGGAGATCCAAGATCAGTTAACGCAACTCCCGGTTCAAGTGACGGAAAGTTTGGATGAAGCGGTGAAGTTAGCGGTTTCTTTGGCGAAGTAATCCTGGGGGGTTTGGGGTCTGATTGGACTCGCGATCGCAACTTGGAGAATGGCGAAGGATTAGAATAGAGAAATCTTGCATCCCATGCAGTTCAATCAACTGTCCGTTCTCAGCAGATTGCGTCAACGGTTACAGTAGATTTCCTATTGGTGTATCAGTTTAGGGTGTACGAGTTAAACGAATAACTATGAATTTGACGCCAGACAGTAAAGTTTTAATTCAGGGGAATGCAGCTTCTCAAGCTTTGATCCATGCAGTTCTCAATATGAAGGCTTATGGTACGAATATTGTTGCTTGTGTCAGCCCGAGTCAAGGTGGAGGCTATCTCCAGGACATTCCGATTTTTGATTTGGTTGAACAAGCACAAGTTAAGGTCGGCCCGGTGGAAACCAGTATCATTTGGGTAAACCCTTATCAAGTATTAGATGCGGCTTTAGAAGCTATTGAAGCGGGTGTGCGTCAACTGCTGATTATCACCAAAGGTATGCCGCCTCTCGATATGGTGCGTCTAATTCGCAAAGCAGAAGTTGCGGAAACGATTGTGATAGGCCCCAATTGTGCCGGGATTATTATACCGAATAAACTGTTATGGGGGGTTCATCCCGGCGAGTTTTATACTCCCGGTTCGATTGGGTTAATTGGTCGCGGTAGCCGTCTGACTTATGAAATTGCTTTTCAACTGACTCAAGCCAAGCTGGGACAGTCAATTGGCATCAGTATTGGCAGTGATTTGATGATCGGTTCTTCTTTCATTCCCTGGTTGCAAATTTTGGATGAAGATGATCAAACAGACGTGATTGTTTTGGTGGGAGAAGTGAGTGGTCATGGTGAGGAAGAAGCGGCTTCCTATATTGCCGAAACGATTGATAAGCCTGTGATTGCTTATATCGCTGGACTTCATTTACCGAACAGTCAAGCAATGGGTCATTCTTGTACTTTGGCAACCTCTAAACTGATTGCTCAAACCATGTGTCCTCCCACAATTGATAGCAAAATTTCTGCATTTAAACAAGCTAAAATTCCTTTGGCTGATCGTCCTTCTAAAATTCCAGCCTTGGTTAAAAAATGCCTCAAAAATAAATAACAATGTCTAAAAAATCTGATCGTTCTTCTCAATCTTTGACTTCGAGTTCTTCGGCTTATCTTTCAGATCAATGGCACAATCTCATCAATGCCGTTTCCTATCGCTTTAACCGGGAATATCAAGGTGAGGCTTTTGAACTTCCAGAAGAAGTTGAAATGTTACCGATTTTTCGCGATCGCATCGCCGGAACGCTACAGGCTAAAATGACTTCTCCCTTTTGGGAATTGGCTAAAATTCAGAAAAATCAGCATTGTTTAGATATCGGTTGTGGGGTGAGTTTTTTGATTTATCCTTGGCGAGATTGGAATGCGTTGTTTTATGGTCAAGATATTAGTACAGTGGCAATAGATGCTTTAAATGCACGGGGGCCGCAGTTAAATTCTAAACTGTTTAAAGGGGTTAAATTGGGAGCCGCTCATCATTTAGAATATGAGGCGGATCAGTTTGATTTGGCGATCGCAACGGGGTTTAGTTGTTATTATCCTCTTGAATATTGGGCGGAGGTTCTCGCTGAGGTGAAACGAGTCCTGAAACCGACTGGAGAATTTGTTTTTGATGTCTTAAACCCGGAAGCACCCTTAGCCGAAGATTGGGCGATTTTAGAAACTTATTTGGGAACAGAAGTTTTTTTAGAATCGTTAGAAGATTGGGAAAAAACGATAAAATCTACGGGAGCAAAGATTGTTAAAAAGAAACCTGGGGAGTTATTTCAACTGTATAAAATTTGCTTTTAAAATGTGAAAAAAAATCTAAAATCAACCTTTTATTGCTGTAATAACTCTTGCACCCAACTTTGTTCAGACTCAGTTAAGGGTGGCACTAATTCGGGGAGATAATTATCATAATTAATCCGATAATCATAACCTGCTCGATCATCAATTGTTGTGAATAATTCTTGTAAATTCAGCATCGGTTCAACATCTTCTGAACGCAGAGGAATAGAAAAACGGGGTAATCTATCTCTCAAATTAAACGGATAGAGTTCTGCCCGGGGACGATGTTCTTGATCACTCACCAAAACTCGATAATCGGATTGAATATCCTCCCCTAAAATCGGCATCGGTTGCCATCCTCGCAGTAAATCAATTTCAACTAAATTCGTTAAACTGCCTAATACCCGTTGACGTTTTTTGAGATAGGTTTCTCGTCCTTCTCCCGCCCGTTTATTCACCGGAGATAACACTTCTATCACCGTTACGACTGAACGAGTGGTTATTTCTCGTACTTCTAAATAAGCTTGTCTAACCGTTTCAGGGATCGGAACGGTGACTGTTATTTTCTGAGTTTCAGGATCAGCAACAGCAACGTTGGATGGTACACTTTCTGATTGTAAACCTTCTGAAGTTTGAGATTGGCGCTTCACCGCTAAGTCAGGAACCCCAACTAAAAGAGAATCTGTGTTCGTATCATTGAGTTCATACACTCGCTTTTCGATCGCGACTTCATATTTCGGGCGAACCTCGGGAGTTAGAGAGTCAGCAATTGCAACAATTAATCGATTGTGAACTTCCGGCCAAAAATCGGGATGTTCTAAACAGGGGTTCATTCCCGGAAATGGTGAAGGCATAGTATAATCCTCTAATTCCCTCTTTTAGTAGTTTAGCATTAATCAAGATCAATTTTCATCCTTTTTAAATGACTCGATTCAAGATTGGTGACGAAGAGTCTAAAATAGAAAACTATTGGATAACTCACATCAAAAAATGATTGATCTGGTGTTAATTAGCACGTTAGGATTTTTAGGAAGTTTTGGTCATTGTGTGGGGATGTGCGGCCCTCTAACGGTTGCGTTTTCTCTCTCCAATACAAATGATTCTAAAAAACCGTCCTGGCAGTTTCATTTATTATTAAATATCGGACGAATTCTCAGTTATGCCTTAGTCGGTGCTGCAATTGGGGGATTAGGTTCGGTATTAGTTGCCAGTGGACAAATGGCGGGATTAGGGAGCGTTATTAGACGGGGAATGGCGATTTTAACAGGCTTGATGTTAATTGCGTTAGGACTGGCACAAATTCGACCTGATTTGATTCCGCGTTTACCGATTTGGCATCCCCTTTCCCCTGAAGTTATGCACAATCGTTTAAGTGGGGCGATGGTTAAATTGTCGATGAAAAATAACCTATTGACTCCTCTATTTTTAGGTTTAGTTTGGGGTTTAATTCCTTGTGGTTTTCTGTATACGGCTCAAATAAAAGCCGCAGAAACGGGAAGTTTAAAGATGGGAATGGTGACAATGTTAGCTTTTGGACTGGGAACATTTCCCACCCTGTTAGGCGTGGGTTTATTAACCAGTAAATTGAGTGCAAATCGTCGCAGTCAGTTATATAGGTTAGGAGGATGGATTACGCTAACGATTGGAATTCTGACCTTATTACGAACGGGAAATCATGTAGATTATACCGGTCATGGGTCGTTAATTTGTTTGATGTTGGCTTTAATTGCTCGTCCAATCAGTCGATTTTTTCCGCAATTGTTACAATATCGGCGTTTTTTTGGAGTTGCTGCTTTTGTTTTAGCATTGGTTCATATGGGTCAAATGATTGACCATACTTTGAACTGGAAAATAGATGCTTTTTGGTTTATGATTCCTCAACATCAATGGGGAATAGGACTGGGAACAATTGCTTTAATTTTGATCACTCCAGCCGCGTTAACCAGTTTTGATAAAATTCAAAGTTATTTAGGAAAATCTTGGCGAAAAATCCATCTGTTAGCGGTTCCGGCGTTCATCTTGGTTGTGGTTCATATTGTGTTAAGTGGGTCTAGTTATTTCGGGGGGTTTGAGTGGACAGTTGCTAATCAAATTCGGGTTGGAATGTTAGTAACAATCAGCCTTTTTGTGTTATTAATTAGAAAGCGTTCAATTTGGTGTTTATTTTCACTGGATCAGTTCTATGTTTCACCGAGTAAGTCAAAGTAAACGGTTAAGAAAAGTTGTAATTTTAGGGTTAATTGGTTTTCCCGCTATGACTTATTTTGAGCCTCAGTTAATGGTTCCGAGTTCAGCCCATGAAGTAGAAGTTTCTGAAGATGTTGCGGCTACTTTTCACCTGGAACCTAATCATAATCCAAAAGCGGGAGAAACCGCTCAAGTTTGGTTTGCGTTAACTCGCAGAGGCGGTGCTATTATTCCACTAGAACAATGTAATTGTAAATTAGCCGTTTATGCTCAACCGCGTCAAGCAGAGGATAAACCAATGATCACACCCCCATTAACAGCGATTTCCGCCGAAAAATATCAAGGAATTCCTGGGGCGAATGTTATTTTTCCGAAAGCAGGTAGTTATGAATTAGAGTTGAGTGGAACACCCAAGGGAAACACAAGTTTTAAACCATTTAAGTTGAGTTATTCGGTAACAGTTCGATAATCAGCTCAAAACTACAGAGGAGAAATTGAATTAACCTCACCCCAACCTTCTCCTACGAGGAGAAATTGAATTAACCTCACCCCAACCCTCTCCTACGAGGAGAGGGAGAAGTAATATGATGTCAAATTCATCAACAATTATTCTGTAGGGGCGGGTTCATTACAGTTTACAGTTTACAGTTTACAGTTGCCAGTTTTTACAGTTATTACTGGTAACAGGTAACAGGTCACTGGTTACTGTTCACTGGTTACTGGTCACTGATTACTGGTCACTGTTTAAACCTGCCCTCCGACTACAAAATAGATTAAGCAATGTTTGGGTATTGTGACCAGAATTGAGAAACTTCTTGTTTCCAATTTTCCCAATATTGATCAACTTCTGGACTGTCTAAAAACGTCAGATCGACTTCATTTGGAGTAATCGTAATCAAAATACCATGATGAATTTGCACGTTATAGGGATGGCGATAATGTCGATTTAATCCACCAATATAAGCCGCAATTTGTAATTTTTGTTCGTCGTAGATGCGAATGCGATCAGAAAATTTAAACTCAAAAACCATTTCGTTAGGTAAGTTATCAAACTTTCCGACACAATCAACTCGTCCGGCGTAGCCTTCATAATAATGAAAAATCGGACTTTCTAGCAATCGAATATGATGAATTTTGTTGAGGACGGGTAACGCTTGTTCCCAATGACGTTGAAGAATTACCGGACAAGATTTATCCCCATTTTTGAAATAGCTTTCAATTTGGCGATGTCCGAGTCTGCCAATTTGACAGGCTAAATTCGCTTCAGAACCTTTATTTTTTCTCCAAGAGGCGAGTCGTGCTTTTTCCGCAGGCGATCGCATTTTATCGCGAATTGTGGTGAAACTCGGAAGAAAATTTCCGCGACTGTCTTGCATCCCACCCATACCATTTTTAGTGCAGGCTTTTCCAAAGTAAGGCGGAAGGGGGTTATTTGACCAGAATTTGTTGTTCATATTTTTAATGAAATGAATTCAACTGAGTTAACTGTCGCATTTTTATTTTGGAGTTATTTCCCTGACTTGAAACTGACTTATACTGACTTTCCTGACTTAGCCTGACTTTCTGAGTTAACAGCCAAAAAAGCAGTTAAACTGGTATGTTAGAGAAGTGGTTGGTGTAGCAGATGGGGTTCCCAAAAGACTTTTTAGAGAAGTTAGCCGACGAGAAGGAACTAACTGACAAAGAAAAAGAGGTTTTTCTTCCACTGTTCGGAGATGATCTGAGTAGAATACAAATTACACTGCAATTAAATATTAGTGAAGGATCTCTTAAAGAGCGTTTGCGTGGAATTTACACGAGGTTTCAAATTGGTGGAAATGGCCCAGGAAAAGAAAGTAGATTAAAGAGTGATCTTAATAAGCGATATCAACGTTGGCAAGCTGAGAACTCTAATAGCTCATTGTTGACTGAGAACACAGATGTAAGTATCCAAACATTAGTAAAAAAGACACGCCTACAAATTAAGCCCTATATTCAAGAATGTTGCGGTACGATGCGGGTACTTGATATGACGCAACCCATTAAGTTAGGGAAAATCTACACAAACGTTAATATTTTAGAGAAAATTACCGGGAAAACTTGGCGGGAAATCGCCCAATTGCAAGAAAAAGTCAGTCGAGAAAATTTTGAACGTTGGTGTCGGGGTACAGTAAAAGAAGAAAGAATTCCCGGTATAGAAGCGGCTGAAAAGTTCTCGAAGTTGATGATATTGGGAAAACCAGGAGCGGGGAAAACAACATTTCTCAAGCACTTGGCAATTCAGTGTATTGGTGGAGCGTTTCAAGCTGAACGAGTTCCAGTATTCATCACATTAAAAGATTTTGCAGATATTAAGGAACACCCAAATTTATTGGAATACCTTCAAAATTTATTGAAACGTTATTCTGATGAAATGGAAGATATTGTGACTCTATCAAGTCTGTTAAAAGCAGGAAAATTTCTGATTTTATTAGATGGCTTGGACGAAGTTAGAGAAATTGACTCTAGCCGAATCTTGAGAGAGATTAAACAGCTTTCACAGCAATTTCCTCAAAACCAATTTGTAATCACTTGTCGTATCGCAGCAAAAGAATACACATTTGAAAAATTTACTGACGTTGAAGTTGCAGATTTTAACGAAGAACAAATTGCTGATTTTTCTCAGAAATGGTTTCACAGTAAAAACGATCCAGTAAAAGCAGAACGTTTTCTCGAAAAGCTAAAACAAGATGAACCCATTCTCGAACTCGCAACCAATCCTCTACTCCTAACTTTATTGTGTTTGGTGTTTGAAGATGCGGGTAGTTTTCCCAGTAATCGTGCTGACCTTTATAAAAATGGACTTGATGTTTTGCTGACAAAATGGGATGCAAACCGTAATATTGAACGCGATCAAGTTTATAAAGGATTATCCCTAAAACGGAAGGAAGACTTACTGAGTCGAATCGCTCACACAACTTTTCAAGCAGGTGACTACATTTTTAAAACACGGGAAATAGAAGGTTATATTAGTGAATATATTCAAAATTTACGAAATGCAAAGACTGATCCTAAAGCATTAGAGCTAGACAGTGAAGCTGTATTAAAATCCATCGAAGCACAGCACGGCTTGTTAGTAGAACGAGCAAGAAATATTTATTCTTTCTCCCATCTAACATTTCACGAGTATTTAACTGCTCGTAAGATTGTCACCAATTGTAATCAAGACGATATTAATGATCCAACTTTGAGAGAATTAGTTAGTCATATTACAGAACCTAACTGGCGAGAGGTATTTCTTCTGACCGTTCAGATGTTAGGTAGTGCTGACTGTTTTTTACTAAATTTAAAAAGCTCAATAGATTTATTAGTAGAGAATAGTGAAGAATTCCAGAAATTTCTCCTATGGCTATATCACAAAGTAGACTCTATAAAAATTAGAGCCAGTCCTAATTTAGCAATAAAAATTTTTTACTTCTGTGCTGAATCGATTTATTCATTTGGCATTTTTTACGAGGCTCAACTTATTGAGATGGTAAAAGAATTTCATGTTGATATTCAGTGCGAGCCTGAAATTGATTTAGATTATGAGCTTTATATGTTACATGATTTAAGTGATTGTCTTTGTTTTTTACCTAAAGATGCTATCATAACCAGCATTGATGATATTTGCAAGCACTATACTTTGAGTTCAGATATTAAAATGAAATTACAAAACCTTAAAACAGAATTGAATAATCTGCTTAGAGAGTTTCCTGACCCTTGTCAAGAACCAGAAAAATTTCAAAAATTATGGGCTTCTGTTCGTCAAAAATGGTGCGAAGATCTCAGAAGCTTAATGATTATGTGGCGTAATATTGGACATAAGTGGGACTTGAACTTAGCTGAACAAGACCTCTTAGAACAGTATTATGATGCTAATCTGTTACTGGTTGAATGTTTAAATAGTGATTGTTATGTGAGTCGGGAGGTTCGACAAGAGATAGAAGAAACGTTATTATTGCCTATAGAGGAAATTGAAAAGTGGAAACAAAACAGACAATCAGATGATAGAGGATAAATTATGCCATCACCTTTCCCTGGAATGAACCCCTACCTTGAACATCCCGAAATCTGGCCGGGTTTTCATTTATTCCTCATTGCTAATATTGCAGAATTCCTAACGCCTGAACTTCGCCCAAAATATTCAGTTTCCGTTGAAGTTAGAATGTATGAAACCACCGGCGAACAGTCGCTTTTAGTGGGAATTCCTGATGTTTCGGTACAACGTTCTCGACAAGTTTCTCAAACCGAAAAAATCAATATTGCGGTTGCTGAACCCGCTACAAAACCGCAGAAAGTCATAGTTCCCGTTCCCGAAAGTATCCGACAGGGTTATCTCGAAATACGGGAAGTTTCCACAAAGGAAGTCGTCACCGTTATTGAACTGCTTTCACCCGTTAACAAACGACCCGGAAAAGGACGAGAAACCTACAACAATAAACGAGAACAAATCTTCGGAAGTCGCACTCATTTTGTCGAAATAGATTTGCTGCGAATGTGGGAACCGATGCTAATATTTGCGGAGGGAATTGAATCAGATTATCGAATTTTAGTCAGTCGGGGTGAAACTCGTCCTAGTGCGGATTTATATGCGTTTAATTTGCAGGAAAAAATTACCGATTTTCCTTTACCTTTGCGTTTGGGAGATACTGAACCGATGTTAGATTTACAATTACTATTAAATCAAGTTTATGATCGCGCAGGTTATGATCTTAAACTCGATTATACCTTAGAACCTGTACCGCCTTTATCAGAACCCGATACAATTTGGGTGGATAATTTGTTAAAAGAAATTGAATTAAGAGAATAGATGTTTACTTCTTCTGGTAAAATATGGTTAATTGGGGGAACGAGTGAAAGTGCAACCTTAGCCAATGCGATCGCTTCTGCACAAATTCCCTGTATAATTAGCGTAACAACAGATAGCGCTAAAAGCCTTTATCCTTCTGAGTCTTCCTTGCTAAAAATTTGGGTGGGAAAACTCGATCATCATCAAATTTCTGCATTTATTCAACAGCAAAATATCATCGCTATATTAGATGTGTCTCATCCCTATGCTGTCGAAATTTCCAAGTTAGCGATCGCCACCTCTACAGAATATCATATCCCCTATTTACGCTACGAACGACCCTGCTATCAAACAGAAGATTCACAGATTATTCATTTAGACAGCTTTGAAACCTTGTTAACGGGAGATTACCTCACCCAACAACGGGTAATGTTAACTCTAGGATATCGCAATTTAGCGCGTTTTAAAAGTTGGCAAGATCGTTCAACCTTGTTTGTGAGAATCCTTCCGTCTGAGGTTTCCTTAAAAGCAGCCTTAGATGCAAGTTTTACCCCCAATCATATTATAGCAATCCGTCCGCCAATTTCGCCAGAACTAGAAAAAGCACTTTGGAAACAGTGGAATATTTCCTTAGTTGTTACCAAAGCATCCGGCATCGCTGGGGGAGAAGAAACCAAGCAAAAAGTTGCGTTAGAATTGGGAATTTCGTTGATTATTATTGACCGTCCTAAACTCAATTATCCTCAACAAACGAGTGATTTAGAGACTGCTATTATATTTTGTTGCAATCAACAGGGGCGGGTTTATTAAGGTTATTTTTGGGAAATCTATCCCTCTTTTGTCACTCTCGCCAAAGTATAATTAGTAGCGATTCTCATGATTGAGACGCTTCGCGAACGCCAAAATCGAGACAGAGTGTATGGTTGAGCCACGCCCATCCGCGCCCACAGTCAAATTTGTGGACGAATACTGCCAGTTGTACAAAAACCTGTTTCCAGAGGTGAGAAGCTTTGAAGCTTTTAAGTATTTGCATCTAGGAATGATGTCCGATATAAAACGTAAAATGTTGCCAGCGATCGCGAAAGTGTTAGGACTAAAAAATCATCAAATATTACATCACTTTTTAACCTGATCAACTTGGGACATAGAGGAGTTAAGAGAGCATAGGATTGAGGAAAGTTAATATAAATTTGGAAATACAGGAGATGTAGTTAAATAAAAAATAAACTAAGCCGTGTTGCTTGAGTGTAGGTTGAGATCGAAAGTTCGGGGAATCCCCGAAGTTAAATCACTTCCCCTACTGCTCCAACTCAACGCTGAAGCCACATTCAGCCTTTTGTTTTTCAATTTGCTTCGGTGCAGTTCATGTAGATATTCTGAAGACAACAACTCTAGAGAAATTCAAAATTAAAAGGGAGCAATGTATATGACTGATAATTTCTATGCACTTCTTGTCAGTATTGACAAATATCAAGATTCAGTTTTCCCATTGAAAGGTTGTGTTAATGAGCTTACAGCAACAGCAGAATATCTAAAAGAAACTGAAGAGTCTTATACATAAATTATTGTTGATGTTCAGCTTTGATTGGATGAATTTGACGGTTGTGATTCCCAAATATAGGGAAATCGGTTGTTTTTAATCTGGGGTAAAAATGATGAATAAATATCATTCAATTCGTGTATTAATTGCTGATGATCATGCGATTGTGCGGCAGGGTTTAGTCTCATTGTTGCAGCAGGAACCTGATTTATCCGTTGTCGGGCAAGCGCGTAATGGACAAGAAGCGGTCAAAATGTTTAATCAACATCAACCCGATGTAGTATTAATGGATTTGCGAATGCCTCAAATGGATGGAATTGAAGCAATTACCGCTATCCGTGCCGGGTGTACTAACCCTCAAATTGTTGTACTGACGACTTATGATGGCGATGAAGACATCTATCGGGGACTACAGGCGGGTGCTAAAGGTTATTTGCTGAAAGATACCGAACCCGACGAACTTTTTGCGGCTATTCGTACAGTATTTGTGGGGAAAAAGTACATTCCATCTCCTGTGGGAGCAAAACTGGCTGAACGTATGGAAAACTGTCAATTAAGCGATCGCGAATTGCAAGTCATTCGCCTGATTGTTGCGGGGAAAAGTAATCAGCAGATTAGCGATATTTTGCATATTAGCAAAAGTACGGTGAAGTTTCATGTTAATAATATTTTGAGTAAGTTGAATGTCAATGATAGAACCCAGGCGGCGATCGCTGCTTTGAAACGAGGAATTGCTAGTTTATAGTTGAGTCGGTTGCAATACGGTTAGAAGTTACGCGAAGTTTCTGCATCGGATTTGAAGTAGAAATTTTTACAGCAACAGACGGATTGATGTTGATGCGGATGACTCGTACCCTGCCTTAGTTAATACCTGTACTTTTGGCTAGGTAAAAAACTAACCGATGGGTTAGTACATTCCTTGAGTCGAGCGCTGTACAGTGGTTTTGTAGAGAACCAGCAACAGTAGCCTAAAAGCTTAGTTGTTCAACCTATAAATTGAGGATGTTTATGTCTTGTACAGTCGGCAGATCTTACATTATTAAGTCTGGAGATGAGCTTTACAAAATTGCCGAGCAACAATTAGGTGATGGTAATCGTTGGCGTGAAATTCAAAAACCAGACGGCAGCCCAATGACAGATAATGATGCCAGCAATTTGCAAGTCGGTCAGGAAATCTGTCTTCCCGGTTCTACTACTCCCCCTCCGTCGCCCGGTGGTAATGGTTTTGCAGGTCTGATATCATCTCAGACTTATGAAGCCATGTTCCCAAACCGGAACGCCCTCTACACTTACGACAGTTTAGTGAGTGCAACCAAGCACTACGGCGAGTTTTGCAACTCCGGCTCAGATGAGCAACGCAAACAAGAAGCCGCCGCTTTCTTAGCAAATATTGCCCACGAAACAACCGGAGGCTGGGATACTGCTCCCGGTGGACGTTTTGCTTGGGGTTTACACTTTATTGAAGAACAAAACCCGACCAGTCAATACTGTGACCCATCAAATACCACCTATCCTTGTGCGCCAGGTCGCTCCTATTACGGTCGCGGTCCAATACAACTGTCCTGGAACTACAATTATGGTCAAGTCGGTCAAGCTTTGGGTTTAGACTTGCTGAATAACCCGGACTTGGTTAAGACCGATGGAGAGATTGCCTTCCGAACAGCTTTGTGGTTTTGGATGACCCCGCAGCCACCCAAGCCTTCTTGTCACGAAGTAATGACTGGCGGTTGGACACCCTCTGCCGATGATGCCAGCAAGGGACGTGTACCCGGGTTTGGCATGACTATTAATATTATCAATGGTGGTCTTGAATGTAGTATCCCTACCAATGATAAAGTTCGCGATCGGGTGGGTTTCTACGAGCGTTTTACCCAAATGTTGGGTGTGAGTCAGGGCGATAATATCTACTGCGATCGCATGGCGCACTACTAAAGATTCTGTTGAAAAAAGTTTTTGGAAACTGTTCTAAACGCACAGCTAAAAACTTAACTATTACTGTGGCTACAGAATACATTTCAATCATTGAGGAAAGTATTTTATGTCTGAATTTCTGGGTGTGGCTTTTAGTCCTTATGTGGGTCAATGGACAGGAACGCCTCCAAATGCCAAAGTTCCCCTTTGGAACTCATACAGCCAGCAAGATATTATTCGGATGCTGGAAATCATCGCACCTCAGTTCAATAAAATCAGCACCTACAGCATGGGTTATGCAGGATATTACCCACCAACAACGCCTTGGAATCAGCTTGATTCTAACTGTTTTGTTGCTATTGCTGCGGCACAGTTAAATCGACAAACAGGCAGAGTTGCGATTGAAGTTGCTCAGGGAATATATCAGCATGATAATCCAGCACACCAACAGTTAGAAATTGAAGCGGCTTTTTCTGCGGTTTCCGAAGCGAATAGTCTTTATCCCAACACGGTAACTTCATTAGTTTTTACCAATGAATATGTCACCGATGCAGAGAAAGCAAATGTTGTTAACCAGATGATTGTGACGAATAAACAAAAAGCTCACAATCTGGGTGTTAAAGTGGGTGTTCGTTCCCATACTTTTGGAGAAATCGCCAATCCAAACAGCCCCTATTACACTCAGTTAAAAACATTAATCCAGAATTGCGATTTTATCCAATGCAATCTTTATCCGGCTACGAACACTGCTACCCCAGCCGACGGTGTAAATCAAGTGGGTCAGGCTTTTTATCAAATCAAAACTGCGGTTGCAAATATTAATCCCCAGTGTGAAGTAATGATTGGCGAAACGGGGTGGCCATCAGAGGGAATTAGCTTTAACAACACAAACAATAATGTGGCAAACCTCCTCGCTTATTATCAAGCAATTGACAAGTGGGCATTTGAAAATCGGGTAATAACTTACTTGTTTGAAGCCTTCGATGAACCTTGGAAAAGCGATCGCAATGCTCAAATTCCCCCAACCAACCCCTGGCAAGGACCCAATGGCGCTGAAGGGCATTATGGGCTTTGGTATCTCAACCAACAGGGTGAGTATATGCAGAAGAAAATCTAACTACAAAAAAGGAAAAGTTAAGTTATGTCTACTCAACAAACCTATTGGTATTGTGGGATAGAAGGGAAGTTCCCGCAACGGCGTTAGATAAGGGTACGGCAGTTATAAACAACAAGATTGATATCTTTGTTGATACTGTTAATGAGGCGATTAATTTGGGTAGAAAGCCTGTTAGTGTAATCCTTTGATTTCGCCTCCAAACTTATCTTTAGGCGGATTAATAATCCCCAAAAAGTTCCCGATTCTGCACTTAAATTTTTCCAAATTCTCAAAACTGTAATCCGTTCACAACATTAGTAATTAGGAGATTGTTACCAATGAATCCACAAGACATTATGCGGGTTGTAGAACTCACAAATATTCAGCGTTCTCAAGCGGGTTTATCACCGTTAAAGTTTAATCCAGTGTTAGGAGCAGTAGCCCAAAAACATACTGTAGATATGGCATTAAATGACTTTTTTAGTCATACAGGTTCAACGGGTTCTAAAATCGGCGATCGCATTAATTCAGCAGGTTATCAATGGTCATATTGTGCGGAGAATATCTACGCTGGTGGCTCAACTCCAGAGCAAGTTGTAGAAGGATGGATGAACAGTGATGGACATCGCAAAAATATTCTGAGTCCTGATTCAAAAGAAATTGGTGTTGGTTATTATTTTCTAGCCAATGATACTGGGGAAGTTAACTACAAACATTATTGGACACAAGTTTTTGCCTCGCCAAGATAACGACCAGGGAAAAGCCTTTATAGCCAAATATTTGGCTTTTCCCAATCATTACAAACTCGCTTCTTAATTAGGTAAACCTGATGAAATTTTCATTCACCAACAACACCAAAGGACAGTATTCCTCCGAACAAATTTACTTTGTCATTCTCGGAAAAAATTCTACGGGTCAATTTGGTCATGTAGACAAAAATGGTAGTTTAATTCCCTGCAAAGAGAGTGATAACGATGCGCCCGGTCATTTGACTAAAAATGGACAAAACTGGTGCAATTATTTACATAAACTCAGTGAATTACCGGAAATAGAAGTTGGTCAAATCAATTCGGGTCGCGCATATATTGGTCTCGGTTCACCAGTATATTTGAAAATTGTTAACAATGGATATGGTTTTGTTGGCCCAAATACAGCCAATCCATCTGACCCCAATACAGACGTTTATTTTGATTGGCTAGAATTTACCATTGACGATGCTGGTTTTCACGGTAATACAACTCAAGTCGATCAGTTTGGTTTTCCAATGACCATTGAATTGATAGGAACCGATGGAGTTTCAAAAAAACTGGGAATAACTGAATCTAGAAGTATCTTGTTCAGTGAGTATATGAAAAGCGTCCCCGCCGAGTTTCAATCTCTGGTTCAGCAACCCTACAGAATTTTAGCACCTTTTAAAGGCAGTTTTGCTCGGGGTCAACAAGACGAAAAATACTTTGATAGTTACATTGCTGAAATGTGGCAATATTATACGTCAAATCCACTGGTTTTTAGCACCCATGAGGGAACATTTACAGGAAAAGTAGAAGACAATGTTTTCACTTTTACAAAGGATGGTGATGTGAATACGAAATATAAGATTCACTATCCCACTTCTTGGGAAGTTTTTGAGTGTGCGGGAGTATTTGCTCAAGGAAATGCGATGGAAAAGGTGATTCAATCTCAGGTTAGCGCTATGTTCAACAGGCACGTATTGCGTAGCCCAGAAAATCGGTGTAATCCCCAAGAGTATTATAAAAATGCTCCGGCTAATTACTATGCACAGTTCTGGCATCTTCACAGCATAGATAATAAAGCTTATGGATTTCCCTTTGATGATGTCTGCGATCAAAGTACCTTGCTTGAACATCGTGACCCGAAAGAATTAAAGGTAGTTATCAGTTGGGATTAATCACCACCAATATTGGGATTTTATGAACAAAAATCAACCCGAAATTTACGATTGACAATAAAGTTTGTCAAAATTCTAGGATGATCCTGACCAATTGCAGCATATTTCAATGACAGTAATCTCAAAGAAACTCACCTCAAGTCTTTTATTAATCCCATTAGGAAATAGAAGTTGAAGTGAGTTTAAAGTAACTCTCATCTTAACTTTTTTTTGGAGAAAAGCATGAACACCTTAGAATATACGTTACGATTTACCTCAGATTCTCTGCAAAGTGTTTAATTCACTAAGCCTAAAAGTTTGTGCCAATTCTCACCTAACCAAGCAGTCGTTTTAGCGACGTGTGGCTGAAGTTTCGCAACAATCGAAGCAAACCCTTCGGCTTTTTTGGCATAATCAAAAGCTCTATCTAACGCTTTACCGACCTCATCTTTATCGGGTTGTGGCTTATTGATTTCTTCCTGTGCATCTTCAAAAGCGTTGTCAATTTTACGACGATCTGAAGTTTCTAACTTCGCCAATATGTCCTGTAAAGCGTTGAGTTCTGCTTCTATGTTAACGCTTGCAGGTGCAGGTAAACGATTAGTTTTTTGATAATGCACCTTTGTAGCATTATTGTCTCCCGTTATGATTGCACCACCAGTGATATCATTACCGACAAAAACTGAACGATCTTGTCCGACTTTGCGATCGCCTATTATGATTACACTATCTTTGGCACGACCCCCGACAGAAACCGAACTCTCTTGTCCGCTCTTCTTATCATTTTTCACACTATTATCTTTCTCAGAGTTTACTGGTGTCTGATAACGCCGTCGCCTAAATTTAATCTCGGGGGTTAAAAATTCTGGAATCCCTTGTAAATCAATGGAGGTACAACCCATTTGAAAACAATCTTGATAATTTCTTCCTGCGGCTAAAGCAGTATAAAATCCGATGCTAAACTTAATCGCCGCTTGATCTCCAATGGCTTGATTCATTCCCACGACGCAATCAATATGTTGATGAATTGCTGTGGCTTGTTCCTCGCTGTAGCAGGCGTTGAGTAAGACACATTCAATTTGTTCTTGAAACAAATCAAATAGCTTTGCTAAAGCTTGTGTACTGACCAGTTTCATTTGTCCAGAATGATCTTCGAGGGCTAATCCATCACTACCCGAACCATGTCCAGAAAAGTGGACAATTGTTGGTTGATGATTGGACAGAAAGCGAGTTAAATCATCCACTCGTACCGCAGATTCAGTAATGATTTTAAAATCATCTTGATTGGGAGAGAGTTGCAGTGTATTCTTGATTTCTCGCAGTTCTTCATCTAAGCGCAGATGACTTGTATTTTTGGGGTTTGCAGAGAGGATAAGGATCTTTTTCACGATGTCATTTAATACCAAATCCGGTTCGATCAGCAGCTTAACAGATTAAGTACATCTGAGCCAACAAATATATTGACAAACGAATCGGGTATGGGATATTCTAATTTTAGATAAGAGTGCCATGATTTCCTATATGTTAGGAAAATCTTTTTGATTTAAAGGCAATAGGAAACAATAAATTAGAAAGTTCTAATTTTTTATCTTGGTGTTGCATCTATTTTTGTAAAAGTTTAAATTTTGTTTCATCATAGGTCTTAAAAGAATGATTAAAGTTAGTGGCTTACCTGTTAATATTACTAAATCGGATCTGGATGAACTTTTTAAGATCTACGGCATAATTCAAATTAATAAAACTTCTCTTATTCTCAAAATAGAAAAGGATGAAACATGGGCTTTTTTAGAGCTAAATGAAAATGAACAAATTGCTATTGAAGAACTAAATCATAGAAAGCATACAATACAGGGTAAGGAATATACTATTTATTTTACTGCTGTTCAAGAGATATCATTTGATCAAGAGATATCATCTGATAAGCCGGAAGACACTCAGAAGCCGAAACAGCCTGTGGGGTGTGGTCAAACAAACGAGGATGAAGGCTGCTAACAATAGCGAAATATAGAGCAATATATCTATCAATTACATAGTTTTTTTGAACTTTTTAATGAAGTTTGCAAATAGTCGCGG
Source organism: Limnoraphis robusta BA-68 BA1 (assembly GCF_034932365.1). Taxonomy (NCBI): domain Bacteria; kingdom Bacillati; phylum Cyanobacteriota; class Cyanophyceae; order Oscillatoriales; family Sirenicapillariaceae; genus Limnoraphis; species Limnoraphis robusta. Next base: position 31,150 of record NZ_JAYGHR010000089.1, read on the forward strand.
ATATGGCTGCATCCTTTTTCTAGTAACCCTTGTAAACTCATATCGGACACATCCCAGAGCAAAACAAGTTGATCTGCACCCGTAGAAGCCAACCATTTGCTATCGGAACTGAATCTTACACTATTCACAATAGCTTCGTGTCCCGCCAGCGTTGTGATTAACGTTCCATCCGATTGCCACAATTTAATGGTTTTATCGCTACTAGCAGAGGCGATGATTTTTCCATCAGGACTAAAGGTGGCATCAAGTACCGCAGCAGTATGTCCCGTCAGTGTTTTGATTAACGTCCGATCCCGTCGCCAAAGCTTGATGGTTTCGTCATCACTAGCAGTGACAATCCTTGTCCCATCAGGACTAAAACCAACAGACCTAACTGTACTTGTATGCCCTTTCAGCGTTTGGAGTTCTTTACCTTCAGAACTCCACAATTTTGCATTATCATCGCCAGAGCCAGTGGCAATTTGTCCATCAGAAGCAAAAGCCACACTCAATACTCTCCTGCTATGCCCTTTTAGGGTTATAAGTTCTTTTCCGTCTAAACTCCAAAGTTTCACTGTTGCATCAGCACTAGCAGAGGCGATGGTCTGTCCATCATTACTAAAGCTAACGGAAAAGATATTATATTCATGCCCTTCCAGCGTTTTCTGGAGTTGTCCGTCTACATCCCAAAGCTTGATTGTTTTGTCATTGGCACCACTAGCAATGATGTTTCCATTGGGACTAAAGCTAACCGCATTAACCTGACTTTGATGCTCTTTCAAAGTCAACAGTTGTTTACCTTCTCGACTCCAGATCCTCACGGTTCCATCAGCGCTTGCACTGGCAATTCGTTTATCGTCTGGGCTAAACGCAGCATCCATCACATTGTCTTGATGTCCAGATAAAACAGTCAACCCGCTTCGGTTTACTTGCCAAAGCTTTGTGATACTATCGTTACTGGCAGTGGCAAGTATTTGTCCATCTGGGCTAAAAGTGACGCTGGGAATTTCTCCCTGATGACCTACCCAAGTATCCAGTAATCTAACATCTTTACCATTTCGCACCCAGAGTTTTATAGTTCCATCCGCATTACCAGAAGCAATTGTTTGTCCATCTCTACTGACGCTAACACTCCATGCTTTAGGATGTTCAAGGGTCTTGATAAGTTCTCCCTCTCGACTCCAAAGCTTCACTGTTCCATCTCTACTGGCGGTAGCAAACATCTGACCGTCACCGCTAAAATCTACACTCATAACATTACCTAACTGTTTGTCGATAGTTTGAAGTAGTTTGCCATCCTGACTCCAGAGCTTTACGGTTTGATCATCACTAACCGTAACAATCCCATCCCCTTTAGGACTAAAACTCACCTGTCTGACCCGATCCTGATGTCCCGTCAGGGTATGAAGCAATTGACCATCCATTCGCCACAGTTTTACGGTTTTGTCAGAACTGGCAGAGGCGATAATCTCTCCATCCGGGCTAAAACTGACGCTTATAACCCCCTGATCATCGTGAGCTTGAATCATTCGTTTCAAATTTCCGTTGCTGTCCCAAAGCCTAACTGTTCCATCCCAACTTCCAGACGCAATTATCTTGTCATCAGGGCTAAAACGAACGCTCGTAACCGGTTTTGTATGCCCTTCTAAAGTTTTATTAAATAGGCTTCCATCCCGCCGCCACAACTTGACGGTGTTATCATAGCTGCCTGTAGCCAGCATCTGACCATCTTGGCTAAAACTAACACTCTGAATCCAATTTTTATGTCCTTCCAAGCGGTTTTGCTCTCTCACCCAACTCACAGACTGTGCCAAAGTGCTGAGAACACTAGCTTGGAGTTTTGGGTCTTTACTACCCCAAGGTAGTCGTTGCAAACGCTCTCCCGCCTCTAGTGCATGAATCAAAGCGTCCAAAGAATTTCGGTTCACTTTGAAATCAGCTTGTGAAGATTCCGTTGCAGCTTCAATTAAAGCGATTTCTGCTTCCCTCCATTGATATGCAGCAACAATAGACAAGCTAACAAACACCACCGATGTAATAGAAGTAATTAGGAACAGACGCTTTCTACGTTTCTCCTCTTTTTTCAGTAAGCGATCGCGCAGTGCTAAACTAACTTCAATAAACTCTTGCTCCTCCGAACTGATATCCTCTCGGCGTTGTTTGAGATTCTCTTCGGCCTCCGCTAACGCAGCACCCCGCAATAATCCCCCTTCATCCCGTTGCGTTTGTTCCCATTGATACATTGCTGCTCTTAATCGCTCTTGCCAAGTGCGAAAGCTGCGGTCTGTATCCATCCATTGTCGCAGTTCACTCCAATTGCGAATTAACGCTTCATGGACAACTTCTACTGTTTCTTGGTAGGCTGCATTTCGACTGGTAACAACTAATCGCGCATCAGCCAATTGTTTGACTAAAGACCAACTAGCACCAGTTAATTCCACTTTTGTTGCGAGTCTGCGGGTATCTTCGGTTCCTTCACCGGGACGTACTAATTGGATAAAAATTCGCCGCACCTGTTCTTTTTGAGCGGTACTGAGCTTGCTATAATTCTCATCTGCATGACGAGCCAAAGCGCCTTGAACCTGACCAATTTCTTCATAAGCTGCATGGGTTAATTGTTTACCTTTTCGCCGTTTCCACAACTCCGTTAACGCAAACTCCAACAAAGGTAAATTTCCCGGTTCATCTTCGACATCATCTAATATCCGTTCCCTCAATCCCGCTTCAAAGGTTACTCCCAATTTCTCAGCAGGCTTAACAATTACTTGTGAAAGTTCCTCACGGTTCATCGGCCCCAACTTAATATCAGCATTTTGCAACACATCTGCAAATCGACGATAGGACAAAGCATTTCCCAGAAAATCCGCTCGCATTGTTGCAACTAACACATGAGAAGATTGGGATTGAGAAGAAGATAATTGAAAGCTGGTTAATAATATATCGAGAAAACGATAGCGAGTTTTCTGTTCCGCACACAAGGTATAAAGTTCTTCAAATTGATCGGCAATCAACAATATTCTATGATTGGGATAATTTCGTTCAATTTGGGATAAAACGTCTTGAAGAAGAACTGAACCCTCAACAAAATATTCGGCTAACTGACGGGCTTGACGCATTTGTTCAGTTGCATTTTTATCCGGTTCATAAAGTGGAACGAGCGACTCAGCCAAAGCATGAAAAGGATCTGAACTGGGACGGAAATGGGTAAACTTCCAATAACCTTCTTTTTGTAGTTTTGGTACTAACCCAGCCATAACCAATGAAGACTTTCCGCTTCCTGATGCACCTAAGACGGGTATAAAATTACGGGTTTGAGTTGTAGTGAATAGTTCTTGTATAAATACCTCACGTCCAAAGAAAAACTCCGCATCATTGGGGCCAAAGTGAAACAAACCGCGATAAGGACAGGGTAGATTTTCATCAGTCGTATCCGTAGATTCAATCGGAATTACTGTTTTACTTTCATGGTAATAGTAATTGGTGATGGTAATCGTAGCCGTATTGCGATCGCCGGGAATAATGATGCTTTTGTTTGCATCCCGGTTAATTGTTACACTGCGGTCATCTTCAGAATAAATGTTATTATTAGTTGCCCGATTTCCTAAAACTGTACTTGGATCTCCTTCGATAATAATCTTTTGATCTTCTTGTTCTTCTGGCATATAAAAACCTAATTTTAATTAGCCTCTGTTTACTCATCTAAAACGAAAAACCCTGAGTTGAAGATTAAGTACCACAGCACCGCAGATAGTTATAAAAAGACTGTCGAGAAACTCGGCAACAGTTCTCATAGCTCGGGAAAGTTGGTTGAGAAACAACGGTTCTATCCCTGCGCCTTGAATTATTGCTGGATTATCTATAGCAGTACAAAATTCGGTTAGGACATTTCTACATCCTAGAATCCTTTCATAGTCTGCTGTTGCCTGTTCCCTGTTCCCTGTTCCCGATTCAAGTAGCGCTATAGCAGTATAACATTAGCTCCCCCTTTTTGAAGTACAAAAGTATAAAGCACTGCTCTTATGCTGCTAAATTTTCGGCATTGTAACATTCGGTTAATTAATCGTGAAAGTAGAGATGTACCCCATAGGTATGTCTCTACATCAATAATCAAAAATCATTTTATTACCCAAAAAGGATGATTCAAACAGTCAGCTTCACCACCTCACCCCAATTGCTCATCGAATCTGAGGAAACTGTTTCCTTACACAACTTTAGCCTGAATCCAACACCAACCGCATCAGGAACAACTGTAATCGTTAGTAGCCCGAACTTGTCAGAATTTGATCTCAATCTCATTGAAACCTAAGGCGGTGAACTTTATTTTAATTTTTTACCCCTTCAGATGTTTGCTTAAAACTCGTGTCCTTCCTATTAGTCTTGATATTTTCTAGTCTATCATTTTATAGATGAAGTGACCAGTAAAAACCTCTTTTTCTAAAAATTTTGTGATAGATTATGAAAAGGGATTGAGGTTTGATATAATCACAAAAGATCAAAATATATTGAGGGAGTCAGTTTCAATGAGTTCCGATCATTATCCTCCACCGAACCCAAGCTTGAAAAGTAGGATTACTCGTTATTTTAAGTTTGAACAATTGACAACGAATTTTCGCACCGAGACGTTAGCCGGAATAACAACGTTTATGACGATGGCTTATATTTTAGCTGTTAATCCTATGATTTTATCAGATGCAATTTATCTTAATAAGCCCGGTGATTTATTTGATCAATTAGTTGTCGCAACCGGAATTTCTGCGGCGATTGGTACATTAATGATGGGATTATTAGCCAATTATCCCTTTGCACAAGCGCCGGGAATGGGACTGAATGCTTTTTTTGCTTATACTGTTGTTTTGCGGTTAGGAATTGACTGGAGATTAGCATTGAGTTCAGTGTTTATAGAAGGATTAATTTTTATTGGATTAACCCTCAGTAATATTCGCCGCCAGATTATTACCGCAATTCCAATGTCCTTAAAAAATGCAACCGCAGCCGGAATTGGTTTATTTATTGCTTATCTTGGATTAGCGAGTAATATTGAAACAGGGGGTGCTGGAATTATTGTGGCAAATGAAGTCACCAAAACTGCCTTTGGAAGCTTAAGAGAAGCACCAACTTTAGTCGCAATTGCTGGAATTTTTGTCACGTCTGCTTTTGTGGTTCGTCGTATTAAAGGCGCTTTATTATGGGGGATTTTAGCCACTGCAATTTTAGGCTGGATTTTAGGCGTGACTCCTTGGCCCCAAGGAATTCTTGAAATTCCTCCTTTTCCGACTGAATTATTTGCACAAGCTTTATTCGGAGTTTATAACCTGAATGCTGATAATTTTTTAGATTTTTTAGCGGTGACATTTGTGTTTTTATTTGTTGATTTATTTGATACGATTGGCACGCTCACAGGTGTCGCAATGAAAGCAGGTTTTATTGATGAAAATGGCGAACTTCCCCGGGCAAATCAAGCGTTAATGGCGGATGCTATTGCAACAACTTCAGGCGCGATTTTAGGCACTTCTAGTGTTACCAGTTATATTGAATCTGCGGCGGGTGTAGCTGAAGGGGGACGAACAGGATTTACTGCTGTAATTACGGCGATTTTGTTGGGGTTATCTATTTTTTTTATTCCGCTTTTACAAGCCATTCCCGCCTATGCAACAACGCCGACATTAGTGATTATCGGTGTATTGATGTTATCTAGTATTTCCCAGATTAATTGGCAGGATTTAGCCGAAGCTATTCCCGCTTTTTTAACGTTATTCACAATTCCGTTAACCTTTTCAATTGCTGAGGGTTTATCCATAGGGTTTATTAGTTATCCTATTCTCAAAACCTGTCAAGGAAAAAGCCACGAAGTTACTTTAGCGACTTGGATTTTAGCAAGTGTTTTTGTGGTGCGGTTTGTGTTTATGACGCTACGCTTCGGTTAATGTTGTTTCAGAACTATTCAGAGAGTTAATTAAATGGAAAGTTTCATCTCACTATTTGGCATTTTTGTGTTTATTGGGATTGGTTATGCCATCTCAGCGAACCGTAAAGCGATTATCTGGCGTCCTGTTATTTGGGGAATTGCGTTACAATTTATTGTCGCTGTAGTTATTCTCAAAATTCCCGGTACTTATTTAGTTTTTGATGCTATTGGTGCAGTTGTTACCCAGTTTTTAGACTTTACCGTTGAGGGGGCTAAATTTGTCTTTGGCGAAAACTATGAAGAACACTTTTTTGCCTTTAAAGTTTTACCGACAATTATCTTTTTCTCCTCTTTCGTTTCGGTTTTATATTATCTCGGCATCCTTCAACAAATCGTTAAAGGAGTTGCTTGGGTGATGCTAAAAACCACAAAAACATCGGGGGCGGAATCTCTTTCTAATGCGGCGAATGTGTTTGTCGGAATGACAGAAGCACCGCTTTTAGTGAAACCCTTTATCAACACCATGACTAAATCAGAATTAAACACCATAATGACGGGAGGTTTTGCCACGGTTGCGGGGGGAGTTTTAGCGGCTTATGTATCTTTTGGAATTTCCGCGAGAGACTTGATTTCTGCTTCGGTAATGGCGGCACCCTGTGCGTTAGGAATCTCTAAATTACTCTATCCTGAAACCGAAAAACCTGAAACCGCCGGAAAGTTAGAATTAAAAGTCGAAAAAACGGCTACAAATGTCGTTGATGCGGCGGCGGCGGGTGCTATCGAAGGCGCGAAACTAGCGGTTAATATTGCTGCGGTTATTATTGCATTTTTAGCGTTAATTGCCTTTTTAAATGCCATATTAAGTTGGTTTGGGGGATTGTTTGGTTATCCTCAACTTTCCTTTGATTTAATCTTAGGTTGGGTATTGTATCCGATAGCATTACTCACAGGTGTTTCTTGGAGTGATGCGAGTCAAGTTGCAGCGTTAATTGGCAAGAAAATAATATTAAATGAGTTTATTGCTTATGTTGATTTAGCAGCACTTGTTAAAAATAATCTGCTTTCTGAACGTTCAATTAGAATTGCAACATTTGCCCTTTGTAGCTTTGCAAATATTGGTTCAATTGGGATTCAAATTGGGGCTTTAAGTGGGATTGCACCTCAACGCCGTAGTGAACTCGCAGAGTTAGGAATTCGAGCGATGATAGGTGCAGTTTTAACCAATTTAATTGTTGCTGCAACGGCAGGATTTCTGTTATAATGAAAGGCAAAAGGCAAGAGGCAAAAGTGATAACGGATTACTGATCACTGTAATTGGGTTTTAGATTTGAAAAACGGTGATTGAATTCTAATGAAAATAGTTTTTAACGTTGCAAACTTAACCAGATTGTAGTCAACTTTCTCACCCATTCTTTCAGCCAAGTAAAGCGATATTGATCGGCTGCTTTGCGAATCACTTCCGCTTGCGTTGGATAGGGATAAATGGTATTTCCCAGAGTTCCTAATCCGAGATTTCCCACCATTGCTAAGGTGATTTGATTAATCATTTCTCCAGCGTGAGCGGCTACAATTGTCGCCCCTAATATTTTATCGCTACCATGACGAACATGAACTTTCGCAAACCCATTTGTTTGTCCATCAATACAGGCTCGATCTACATCACTTAAGGCTACATAAAACGTTTTCACTCGTTCCGGTTTTGCCAGAATTTCAGCTTCCGTGATTCCAACGTGAGCGACTTCAGGATCAGTATAAACACAAGACGGAATAATCAAATTACTGAGTTTTTTTCGCCCAATTCCCAACACTGAAAACAAAGCATTTTGAATGACAATTCTCGCCGCCGCATCCGCCGCATGGGTAAATTTAGACTGCATACAAACATCTCCAACCGCATAAATATTAGGATTAGTTGTTTGTAAATAATCGTTAATAATAATTCCAGTTTTGGGATCAGATTGAACCCCAACCGCTTGTAAATTTAAGCCTTTAATATTCGGTTGTCGTCCAGTGGCGACAATAATCTGATCAACAGTCGATTTTTGTTCAATTCCTGATACTTCATAAAACAGCGTTTTTTCTCCAGGTTGAGTGGAAATTTGCTTAATCTCAGCATTTAAAACAACATTTATTTTTTCTTGAGCAAATACCTCTTGAATCAGATCTGAAACTTCAGGTTGGGAATGTTTTAAAAGTTTAGAACTTCTTTGCAATAAAACAACTTTTGAACCTAAACGTTGAAAGGTTTGAGCTAGTTCACAGCCAATATAACCCCCACCAATAATCGCTAAACGTTCAGGACGTTCTGTTAAATAAAATACAGTTTCATTCGTCAGATATCCCGCCTCTTCTAAACCCTCAATTTGAGGGATAGTAGGATGAGAACCTGTTGCAATAACCGCTTTTTTAAATCGCAGTTTTTGTCCAGCTACATCAATTGTATTTTGACTCAAAAAATGAGCTTCTCCGAAGAAAATATCAACTCCAAATTCTTCTGTAAATCTCTTCGCAGAATCATTTGAACTAATTTCAGAGCGCACTTTTCGCATTCGTTCCATCACGGCTGAAAAATCGACTTCCACCCCTTCAGGAACCCGAATTCCGTAGTCAGAAGCTTGAGACACTGTGGCGGCTATTCGCCCAGAACGAATTAATGATTTTGAAGGAACACAACCGACGTTTGTACAGTCTCCCCCTAATAAATACTTTTCAATTAATGCAACTTTTCCCCCTAATAAACCTGCGCCTGCTGCTGTTACTAATCCGGCTGTACCGCCGCCAATTACAACTAAATTATAACAGCTTGCGGGTTGAGGGTTTTTCCAGTTCGAGGGATGCAAATTTTCAACTAAAGTTTGATTGAATTCATCCATCGGAGAAACCCTAACAGGCTGAGTCTCAAACTGAGTCATTCTTCTTTCAACCTCTAAAATAAAACGATTTCTATCGTTAAAAATTCCCGGATATTTTTCAAGCAACTATTGGCTGCGGGGTAAACCCGGAATAATAGAAGCTTGTTGGGGATTATCATCAAATTTAGTATACCAATAAGCCCAAGCAATTAAAACCCCTTGAAAGGGAAGCCTTATCGCCTGAAACCAAGCCCCATCAGGAATCCCATCAATATGAATGTGATTCACTGCCATATTAATATTAGCAGGAAAAACGGCAATAAATAATGCAATAATTCCCCAAGCAGCCAATTGAGAAACGGGAGGGATTAACAATCCAATTGCGCCGAGAATTTCAAAAAAGCCGCTAATATAAACTAAAGCCGCAGGTGCGGGCAGAAAACCGGGTACAATTCTAATAAAAGGTTCAGAAACCACAAAATGTAGAATTCCTACACCTCCGAGAGTAACGGCTAAAATAACTCGGAGTAATTCTTTGTTTTTTTGGATTGATTCCATTCTCATGATTTTTAATTTAAAATAACTCAATTTATCCGTAAACAACCCGGTTAATTGGCGATTAAGAGTTTCATGTTAAAGTGAACTTCAGAAACCGGGTTGATGATTAGTGAGATAAAAACTCAGGTTGAACTTTTTTCGAGCCATCCTTTTTTGATGGTATTCCCTTCCAACTCAAAAATCGTAATTCCAGTCAATTCAATGGGTTCTCCCTTTGAAATTTCCTTGGAAAATCCATTGTTTAAACCCTTAATTTTCCAACGAGTTACTACTTTTTGATTGTAAACAAATAGATCTTCTATCAAAAATTTAAAATTGATGATGTCTTTTCTAAACTGTTTAATCAAGTTCATCAATTTTTCTCTGCTTTCTATGGGATTTCCACCGCAGTATAATGTACAATTTTCCGACACCAATTCATTGATAACTTCCAATTGACCTGCATTCCAAACTCGATTCCAAAATCGCCGGACAATCGCCTCATTTACGACTTTTGCACTTAACCGTTCTAACTCTACCATAGATGTCATTGTTTTTTTCCTTTAACTTACAACAAAAAACGAAAATATTATTCTTTATGTCTTGACTTAACGGGAAACTTTCTGTTTAGATGGACTGGGTGGAGCGTGATCATTAAAAATCTCATCCATTATCCAATCTACTGTAGCTTTAAAATTATGAATCGGAGTCGGTAAGAGTTCTAAATAAGTTCCCTGACGAATTAAATGAGCGGGTTGACCTGCTATCAAAAATCGCTCAAATAAATTCGCTGCTGCAACTTCGAGTCCTAACTTGAGTAATGTACCTCGCAGCTTAATTTGACTGGGTTCAAGTGGTTCATTTGCAGCCAAAGCCATGAGATTATTAGCAATGGCAATACCTTGTTGATAAGCCACTTGAGCCGTTGGGGGTAAAGCTTCATCCAAAACTGCACTATCTCCCCCAACAAACACCTCGGGAAACTCTCGTAATTGTAATGTCGGTGTGACTCGCAAACGGCTTTGTTTATCGCGTTGTTCTGAAGAAATTTGTAATGTTTTACTCAACGGATGAACCGCATTTCCCGCCGTCCAAATGACAGTTTCAGTTGCTAATTTTTGCGGTTGATTATTTTGCTGATATTCCACATATTGAGGGGAAACTCGGCTAACTTTTGCCTCGAGTTGCACTTCTACAGGAACCACTCGCTGTTTTAAGGCGGCTTGGGCTTTTTCTCGTAGATGAACGTTAATATCACCTGTAAGAATTTCAGACACCATATCCAGAATAATCACTCGCACTTCTGAAGGATTTCCCCCCAATTGACGATACCATTCTGGTAGCCAGTCTGCTAACGTGCTGGTAATTTCAATTCCTGATGGCCCCGCACCGACAACAGCAACAGTAAGAAGCTGATTCCGTATCATTTCATCTTCGGTTTGTGTGGCAAGTTGCAAACGTTGTCGCAGGTGATTTCTTAAAGCGATCGCATCCTCACCATCCCGAAATGCCAAGGTGTTTTCTTTCGCTCCTTCTATGCCAAAATAACTGGCAACACTCCCCAAACCTAAAACTAAATTTTCATAGGAATATCCCAAACCTGAAGAGAGTTTTAGTTGACGTTTTTGCAGATCAATTTCCTCCACACTTCCTTGAATATAGGTGATATTACCACAGTCTAAAAGTTCTTCATAACGAGGTAAAACTTGATCAACTTCCATTTCCCCGCTTAAAACTTCATAGAGTAAAGGTTTAAACACAAAACGTTCTTTCGGATCGATAAGAACTGTTGGTCGCGAATAGTTATGATGACACAAATGCAAAGCCGTAAACAAACCTGTGAACCCTGCACCGACAATTGCCGTTGTATAATGTTCGCTCTTTCGAGAATTATCGTTTGAGTTAATCATCATTTGTCTTTTTAATTAAAAATTTGGCAATCAACATCTGAGTCAGTGGGGATTTTGTTCAAAAGGTTTGATTGACAAAATCGCACTCTAATCTCAAATCTACTAAAGACAAAGTGCTTACATTATAAAATCTATTTTCCGAGACTAAAAAAGGCACCCTGACCGCTCCCAAATGAGCTTAAGCTAAAAGTATTCAATTTCTCTTCTATTGTAAAACACACATTTTGTATTTTGAACCAAATTTTATTGATTTCTAACTTTAGGAAGACTTGGGCTTTTGAACTCGACTCTCTCTTGAGTTATTGTGTGTAAGTTTTTCTCTCTCTCTCGATAGAGATTTATATCATAGTTTGTTGTTGATTCAGTAATCATAATTCGGGATTAATTAGATACAAAATTGGTTCAAAATTTTGATTAGGGAGAATATTTTTTCGTTATAGTTATTTAAAATTAACGGTTTTCCACGATATATTAATCTCACAAACACCCTGAAGCAACTTTGTTTAAAAATTTATTTATTTTGTAGGGGCGGGTTCAAAATAGATTTATTCATCTCACAAACAATCTGAATAAACCCGCCCCATCTCTCACTACCCAAACAAACGCTGCTGATTTTCTGTTACCCCTTGACCTCGATAAATTTTTCGAGTGCCTTTAGGAATAGTAATCCAACCTAAATCTTGCAAGCGATTGGTCAGATTAGAAATCGTGACGCCCAACTCATCACGCAGTTTATATAAATCTGTCCATTTTGTTAGGTCTAGCCCTTGTTGTTTCTCTTCTAATATATGTTGGGGCATCAACAAACAACTCGCAAAATATTGGGCTTGCCATTCTATTGAGGCAATTTTTGAGTCATAAGCTGAACCCCGACAGACAAAAGGTTGATCAGAATCCGTTGGTTTTGTTCCATATTCTCCTAACTGCAATTCCAATTGTTTAACCTCACCATCGACTTCATCTTGATTGATGTGTAGAACCCAATGACCGATTTCATGGGCGATGGTAGACTCAATAAACCCTTGGGGTTTTTCGAGGATCTTTTCGTTAATTTCAATGGTTCGTTCAGTCGGTAAAATACGGGCAGCAATTTCGCCTTCTTCATCAGGAGAAATGCAATCCCAAACGACTCCTAAATCCAGAAAATCAGCCACCAAAGACGACTCAAACGGCCACTGGGGAGCAACATTTGACTGAGTTTGCATTCGGGTGAGAATATCCTGCGCCCGCCGTTCAATTGATTCTTTGGGATAATAACGGTATGGCTTTAGAATACTCACTTATTCAGTCTCCTGAGCCGCATCAAAAATCTTTTTAGCAAAGCTCGGATTCTCCTGCAATCTACGGAATAAAGCCGTTATTTCTTTGTTATTTTGCTTGAGCAAACTCTCATAATGCTGCGGAATTCGACCCGCTAAAAAGATTAATTCCTCCTCGTCTATACCGAGATTTCGCCCCAGTCCCCGAATGACCTCCTCTTTGGGGGGGTAGTCCGCACGGTCATTTTCGAGCTTCGATAGGTAGGTAAAATCAACCTTGAGTAGCGCCGCAAGCTGTCGTTGGGAGTATCCCTTGTCCTTGCGGGCTTGACGAATCAGTTTTCCAAATGTTTGTTCCACGGTATTTCCCTCCTATGCTCGATCTTATGCCAGTTTGATGAAAATTTCAACTTGTAACTTGACGATTGAATCAACATTGGCTAATATGGGAGTTGTTGACCAAAAATTCAACATTAATCTCAATCCTCCTTTAGAGTTGAAACTTACGTCAATTCTAACGGTACTCTAAATCAGGTGTACTCCCGTTGAGATTAAAGGATGTGAAGAATCATTAAAAATGCAAACACCGTAATTGCTTGAAATTAAGAGGAGCATGAACCTCTATGCTGAGAACTTGGACGGATACGCATTACAAATTAGACGACGAAGATTGGATGTATATTGCTGCTCACGAAGAACAAGGTTCAGCGTCTCTAGTTTGTCCAGGATATGCCCGAGATGGTGAAGGTTTTAGCATTCATTTTACTCCTGCTCATACAGAAATGCTGGAAAATTTGATTGCAACCTTACGAATCATTAAAGCACAACAAGAGACTTTGTATACCTATCCTGAACCTAAAACTCAAAGCCATTTGATTAGATAGTTCAAGGCTAATCCTTCGGAGAGAGAGAAAATAAATTCCTCAACTCAACATCAACAATTGTAAACGAAAAACCAAAAAAAAGGAAGATGAAAATGTCAAAAATGCCTGATCATTTTAACTTTTCTGTCTTTGGGGCAAAACATAAAGAAGCCATCCTGGTTCCCGAAATGCCCATCGCCGTTCGTAATAACTGTCAGTCTGGCAAATGGACAATTGGTGATGAAGAATATAACTCCAAATGTTCGATGACCATTCTCAAATTTAGCAAATATTTCGGGAGTCTTGGTCAAACTCAGAATTGTCTTTGGGGTCAAATTTGGTTCGTTGCAGAATCCGGCGATCTCCCGCAGGGCGTGGTGATGGTGACTTATATCAAAAGTCGCAGCTTGAATGATTTTAACCGTTTAGTTGCCTCCGTTCAAGCCCGAGGAGTCGAACCAGCAACCGGGATTTTTATCCCTGAATTTACCAAACATTCTGGTCAAAAGCCCGATGAAAGTGGTACTTTAAAACCAATCAATTACTATTCGTTGAAATGGTCTTGGCAGGAACGAACAGATTGGTCAGTTGTTGAGCAAGCGGCGGCGGTTCTTTCAGATGAAAGTAACTTGTCTCGGATGATTGATTTAGAAGGAACAAAGTCAATGGTTTGTTTGGATAATTTATCGCCTCACGACATTGCTTGTTTGATTGCGGTTCATAGCCAAGCCAGTGATCCGGAAGAACTTGCCTTAAATTCGAGTCGAGAAATGGTGCTTCCACCGGCATCAGAAAAAGTTCCGGCTGAGGTTTCTTAACTGCTGAACTAACAGGAATGGAGGATGCAATTATTTTTGTGTTCCTCCTTTCCTGAATCTGAGTTTTTAGTTCAGAGTTAGAAACATTAAACCATGAAAAACTTTCTGAAGTTAATCCAAAAAACCTCGTCCCCTTCTCCGGTTGTGAATCAACATGAACTCAGTGATCGGATTCGAGAAAATGCCGTTTACGATTTAGAAAGTTTGTGTGCAGATTTTCAACATATGCAGATGCTTGTTCAATCTGTTCAACGAAATTATCAGGCGGTTTTAGAAGAAAATAAACGCCTAAAATCAACGCTGAAAGATTTGGTTAATAACTGTTATTGTTGGCCCGGAAATCGTTGCGATCGCTGTCAACGCATTGTCAACTTACTTCTACGTGAAAATACGGAGGAACCCTCAAAGCCTGTATCCGATCACCAAGAAATTATCGAAAAACTACGGAAGCGGCAGTCCCAGATAAAAGCGTAAAATAGAGTCAACCCTGTTCAATATTTGAGGTCAAGTGCAAAATGCAAACTACAATTCAAAATAGCAAAACTCAAATCATTGTCAAATTTCAGCAAATTTTAGAACAACGAAAAAAAGTTGATTCTAAAATCGCTACCAAAGAAGAAGAAGCTGAAAAAGAAAAAGGTAAACAACTGCTTGAAAAAACATCAGCCTACACCGTTGATAGCATTGTTAAAAGTTTAGCAGATTTACAGCTTGGTTTTGGCAACACGATTGTTGAAATTTCTGAACAGCTTAAAACAGAATCTTCTAAACTCGATGAACTGAAGCGATCTATTGAAATCGAAACTCAACAGCTTCAAGAGTTACAAAAAATTCGCGTAGTCGCTGATGCGTTGTATTTGTTGAGTCAAGAACATCAGGAAAAACTGAATTTACTCAATCAAAATGCAACCCTGCGTCAAGAAGCTTTGGATAAAGATAAAATCACCAAACGAAAAGCTTGGGAAAAAGAACAACAGGAGTTTGAAGCCACCGTTCAACAACAGCAGGAAGAACAAACGAAAGTTCGTCAGCAAGAAGAGGAAAATTATAACTATGAACTGGAAAAGACTCGTAAAATTGAACAAGATGAATACGAAGAAACACGCCGCAAGTTAGAACGAGAGTTAGCTAATAACGCTCAAGAGAAAGAAAAAAATTGGTCAGAGCGTGAGGCGATCTTAGAGAAGAATAAAGCGGAATTTGAGGCTAATAAAAAGAAAGTTGAAGGCTTTGAAGAAGAACTGAAAAAAGCGCATAACAAGGCGAAGGAAGAAGCGATTCAAGAAGCGAACCGAGAAGCGAAAGTTAAAGCGGATCTATTTGAGAAAGAATGGGAATCTAGTAAACAAGGCTATGAACTACAAGTAACTTCTTTAGACGAAACCATTCAACGTCAAAATGAACAAATTGCCGATTTATCCGCTCAGTTACAAGCCACAATGAAACAAGCACAAGATTTAGCGATGCGTGCTTTTGCGAGTTCTTCGAGTCAAAGTTAAGTAGCCACGAAATTAATTGAAAACCATCAAACCTCAACCTAAATTAAACGGAGAAAAACAATGGCAAAAGTTAGCGATCGCAACACCAAAGCAGAAATTTTAGCCGCTTATCAAGAGTTAGAAAATGAAAAAGCTTCTCTTGAATCTCAATTTAAACAATCGAGTAATGGTAACAGTAATGGCAATAATGGTAACGTTGTTTATGAACCGATAAAAACTTTAAATTCATCATCCTCGAATCAGCCTAAAATGCAGCAAGTCCTCGAAAGTTTAACGCTGCTACAATCAGGTTTTGGCGGTGCAGTCAGTGAGTTATCTGAACAGTTAACCCGTGAAGCGACTCAACTGCAAGAACTTAAAAAAAATGTAGAACTGGAGTTAGAAGAACTCAAAACCTTACATAGTTTAGAAGACGTTAATGATGAAACGTTAGATGTTTTGGTTCAACGCTACGAAGAAAACGCTAAGACATTTACGGAAGAACTCACCCAACAACAGGACACTTTAGAACAACAATTTCAAGAACAACAAAAAGCTTGGCAAAAAGAACAGTTAGACTATCAAAAAGCCACTCAAGAACGCAATGAAAACTACAAAACCAGTCAAACCCGAGATGAAGAATCCTATCAGTATGACTTACAGCTTAAACGAGATTTAGATCACGAAGAATATGAACAGAATCAACAAACGTTGTATAAACAGTTAGAGGAGTTGCAACAACAACAGGAAAAACAATGGGAAGAACGGGAAAAAGCCTTAATTGAGAAAGAAAAAGAATATGCAGATGTGAAAGCAAAAGTAGAGGAATTTGCCCAGAAGTTAGAAGATAATATTAAACGGGGTAAAGAAATCGGGCGAAATATTGGTAACGCTCAAGCCAAAATCAAAGCCGACTTATTCGCTAAAGAAGTCGAAGGACAAAAACAATTCTTTGAACTGCGGATTAAATCTCTCTCTGAAACGATTAAAAATCAAGAAAACCGCATCCAAAACTTATCCAAACAACTTGATTCTGCCCTCAAACAAGTTCAAGATTTAGCGGTGAAAGCCATTGAAGGCAGTTCCAACGCCAGTTCATTCCAAGCCATGAAAGACATTGCGATAGAACAAGCCAAAAACCAACAGAAAGGCAAGTAACCTCACCCCTAGCCCCTCTCCGACAAAGAGAGGGGAATAGGACTAAAGAATGCTATAATTAACCTAACTGATTTATAGAGAAAATGCTCAGATGAAACCCGAACAGATTACGGCTTCTTTTTTTGAAGTCATCAATAGTCAGCCCGAACTCTTTGCCGGAGAAGCCAAACAGGATTTAACTCAACTCGACATCGCTATCGATCAAGCTGAGTACATCCCAGAAGAAAATAAAACTGAATTTTTATCCGATGCGATTATCGATTTTTGTGATGTAAATCCCTCTATTTATAAAGCTTTAAGTGAAAATCTAAAGAAGTTGCAAACTGAAACATCTGAAGGAATAACGGAGGAAAAACGACTAATTTTGTCGAAAAAAATTAGAAATTTGATGAGTTTTGACAGCTATATTTAACTCAAGCTTACCGGAAAAAATACAATTAAAATAACTCTAAGTTTGTGTTAAATAAAAGCAGAGAAAAGCCCAGAAGCATTAAAAGTCAATAGAGTCCCCCCTTTCAAGAGAAAATGTTAAAATGATCAATAAAAGTTTTGAATACCCAGAAAACGGGTCAGGAGGGCCTATCGAAACGATTTACGGTAATCTTCAAGGGCTAAAGCCGAGTCAACTCAAAGGATTACAACGTCTGTACCATCAACGGATACCCGGCGATCGCATTACCACCCCAGAGTTTGCTCAACGCCTAGCCGCCAGCAGTACAGAAATCGGTCAACCCGTCTGTGCTTATCTCAACCGTCGGGGACAAGTGATTCGGGTGGGAGTCGGAACACCCCGCCAAACTCAAATTCCCCCCCTAGAATTGCCTCGTTATGGGGGCGGGCGTCTAAGCGGCATTCGCTGCATTGCCACTCAAATCAAATCAGAACCCCCCAACGAATCCGCCTTAACTGCAATGGCGATTCAACGGTTGGATGTGTTAGTTGTTCTGACCCTAACGGGAAGCGGTTTTCAGCGTCGAGGTGGTGGCGGAACCGGATACATTGAACAAGCCTATCTCGCTCACTTGCTTCCGCCAACCGCAGAAGATAATAATGGCAACATCACCACCCTTCAAGCCACAATTCCCCATTATTTATCGCCGCCGCAAAGTTTGGATATGCTCTCCACCCAGGATTTTCTCGACTTGGTGGATAACCTCGAAGCCGAACTGCAACGAGAGTTAGTCGCCCAAACCGTTGATTCTGACGGCGATAAAGTGTTGTTGGTGGGCGTCAAAACTGAAGACATCAGCCCTCAACGCTTTGAAGACGGGTTACTCGAACTGGTGCGACTGGTTGATACAGCAGGGGGTCAAGTCATAGAAACCCTACGCCAAAAGCGATCGCGTCCTCATCCTCAAACCGTTGTAGGGGAAGGAAAAGTACAAGAAATTGCCTTAACCGCCCAAACCATTGGTGCAAGTTTAATCGTCTTTGATCGGAGTTTGTCTCCGGCTCAAGTTCGCAACCTAGAAACCCAAATAGGCGTGAGAGTTGTCGATAGAACTGAGGTGATTCTCGATATTTTTGCTCAACGCGCCCAATCTGGTGCCGGAAAATTGCAAGTCGAACTCGCACAACTCGAATACAGTTTGCCCCGTCTAACTGGGCGAGGTCAAGCCATGTCTCGACTTGGGGGTGGTATAGGAACTCGAGGCCCTGGTGAAACCAAGCTAGAAACCGAACGACGAGCCATTCAACGTCGCATCGCCCGCTTGCAACAAGAGGTGAATCAATTGCAAGCCCATCGTTCTCGCCTGCGTCAACGTCGTCAGCATCAAGAAGTACCCACCGTTGCCATTGTCGGTTATACCAACGCCGGAAAATCGACTTTGTTAAACGTTCTCACCAGTTCAGAAATTTACGCGGCAGATCAACTGTTTGCAACGCTTGATCCCACCAGTCGCCGTTTAGCAATTCCTGACGCCATCACCGACGAACCCCAAACTATTGTTTTAACCGATACAGTGGGATTTATCCATGAATTACCCCCTGCGTTAATTGATGCTTTTCGTGCCACTTTAGAAGAAGTGAGTGATGCCGATGCGCTCGTTCATGTGGTTGATTTATCTCATCCGGCTTGGCAAGGTCAAATTGAATCGGTAATGAAAATTTTGATGTCAATGCCGATTACTCCCGGGCCTGCTTTATTGGCGTTTAATAAAATTGATCAAGTCGATGGAGAAACCTTGAGATTTGCTCAAGAAGAATATCCTCAAGCTGCATTTATTTCGGCGGGTAAAGCTTTGGGTTTGGAAACATTACGTCAGCGAATTGGTCAGCTTATTCATTATGTCTCAAGTTTGAGTTAAGTTGATGAGCAGTCAATCTACACCCACAAAATCAGAAGAAAAGCAGAAAAAATCAGCCCGTTTTAAACTCAATGTTCAACCAAAAAATTGGCTGGTTTCTGCTCATATCGCAACAGCAGGAATTTGGTTTGGAACGGGATTGTGTATGGTGATTATTGCCCTACACAATTTAAAAACAACCAATGGGGATGAACTTTATATCCTCAATACCGTGATGCAATTACTCGATGAAGTCGTGATTATTCCGGCGGCGACTGCTTCATTAATCACAGGTGCATTGTTATCAGGTTTAACGAATTGGGGTTTTGTCAAATATTATTGGGTGATCACAAAATGGATCGCCACCCTTTCTCTGATTATTTTTGGCACCTTCTGGCTTGGCCCCTGGACAAATGCGATCACCTCAATTTCCCAAGAACTGCGATCGCAAGCTTTACAAAATCCCCTTTATATGTTTGATGATCGAGCCACTATAATGGGGGGAATTGTTCAAACAATTTGTCTATTAGCCCTGATTGCCATTTCAGTTCTTAAACCTTGGGGAAGACGAAAATCGGCTCAATCTTAACCCAAACTTCAAAATTTTCCCGACTGGATGATTCTTACTCAAAAACAACAAACTCAACACTTTCACCCCCAATTAAACACCCTGATCGAATAACGAGTGGAACACAAGAGAAATTCGCCCAGATCAGCGAGGGCATTTCTGGCGACGAGTTGATCTGGCGAATACAGGAGGAGATTTTCGCGCTCCCATCCGGTTTAGCAGAATCTCAAATTTTTTATGTCCTCGCAGAATAGAAAAATATTATCTAAAATTAATCAAACAAAAGAAGGGGAAAGGGATTGACGACTTTTCCATTCCCCACTCTCAAATCTGACCGAAAAAAAGCGGGATGCAAGCCCCGTCGTTTACGACGGTTAACTTACTTTCTGCATATAGCATCTATGTGGTATAATAATATTATACGCCAAGCAAGCCAGTGTCAATGATCGTCTACGAATTTAAAGCAAAAGGAAAAGCGTATCAATATAAAGCAATCGATGAAGCCATCCAAACATCTCAGTTTGTTCGGAATTCATGTCTGCGGTATTGGATGGATAATCGTGGACTTGGAAGAAAGGAGTTGTATCGATACAACACCGAACTCCGAGCTATGTACCCTTTTGTCAGGGACTTGAATTCACACGCTTGTCAGGCGTCTGTAGAACGGTGTTGGTCAGCTATTGCTAGGTTCTTTGATAACTGCAAGAAACGCGCACCTAGAGAGAAAATACCCGGCAAAAAAGCGGATTCGCAACTCGCCGTTGTACAGCTAGATTATGCGAAACAAGCAGGTTATCCAAGATTCAAGAAGAATTCTCGCTCGGTTGAATACAAACAGAGCGGATGGAAACTTTTAGACCCCAAACATATCGAATTTATCGACAAAAAAGGGATTGGAAAACTCAAGCTTATTGGGACTTGGGACTTGGCATTCTATCCGGCTGAACAAATTAAACGAGTGAGGTTGGTTAGAAAAGCTGATGGCTATTACATTCAATTTTGCATCCAAGTCGATGTGAAAATAAAAATACAACCGACAGGGAAAACAATTGGATTGGATGTAGGGTTGAAAGAGTTCTACACCGACAGTAATGGCAATACTGAGTTAAACCCTCGTTTCTACAGAAAAAACGAAAAGCGATTAAAGCTTTATCAAAGACGTGTTTCAAGAAAAAATATTGGCAGTGCTAACCGCTTAAAAGCCATTAAACGACTGGGAAAAGCACACCTCAAAATAAGTAGACAACGTGTAGGCGTAGCCCGCCGAAGGCTAGAACACGCTAAAAAACTGGCGCGTTGCGTAATCCAATCTAACGATTTGGTCGCCTACGAAGATTTGAGGATTAAGAACTTAGTAAAGAATCATTGTCTAGCCAAGTCAATTAATGATGCGGGTTGGTATCAATTCAGAAAATGGTTAGAGTATTTTGGAAGCAAGTTTGGTCGGGTAACGGTTGCTGTTAACCCCGCTTATACTTCTCAAAATTGCTCTAATTGTGGAACAACCGTTAAAAAATCCCTATCAACTCGAACTCATATTTGTCGGTGTGGGTGCGAGTTAGACAGGGATCATAATGCCGCAATTAATATTCTGAATTCAGCTTTGAGTACGCTAGGGCATAGCGGAACTTGGATCTTAGATCAAAACGCTTCAGGAGATTTTACCTCTACTGTGATAGGAGAAATCCTGTCTCAGCAAGTTGAGTCGTAGAATGAAGAATCCCCGTCGTTTACGACGTGGGAGTGTCAAAGTGCAGTTAAACTAGATGTATGCGTTTTATGGCGATCGCTTGATGATTCTCAGGCTATTCGGGAAAATCGGGAATCACCCACTGTGGGGGTTCCATACGCTTTTTACGAACCGCTTCTTCCGCGATATTCAGCATTTTGTCTAAGGATGTGCCATTGATGAAGCTTTCTGTGCTTTCTGCGTACTCCCGATTCGGACATTTATCGCCGAGAACACAGCCATTAACGCAGGCTTCAGCACAATTTATATTATTTGCTTCCACAGTCGTCTCCTCTCAAATTTAATCAGCTTTTGACTTTGGTAATGTTGGGATTTGATAAGCTCCCTGAACAAATCCAAGTCTCTCTTCAAAAATTGTAATATCAATCCTATGAATCATTGGATGCAACGGCTAAAAAACTTTCCCTGGCGATCGCTACTGCAAAGTGCGACTCTCAGCAATCTTTTGATTGCAGCCTTAGAAATCTTACTCTTTTGGGGAGTCGTTCACTCTCCCGTCGTGGGTAATGTCCTTAAAATGCTGTTCTCGCCGCCATTAGGCGTATTAACCCAAGTCGCGATCGCCATCGGAATGGGAGCATTAACCGTCTATTGGTTAGAAATCTGGCAGCAACGATTCTTGTTGAATTCATCGACACTTTGGGCTTTAGTCGGGTGCTTGCTTTTAGGACTATTTATTAAGTCTCTACTCCCCCTCCCTACATTTTTAGTCGATTTATCAAGCTTAGGATTAATGGGAATTTTAATCGGGGTTTTTTGGAAGGGAAGACCCTATTGGCGTTAACTTCTCGCCTTAAAATCCTTAAAGCTCGTTTGAAATTCATACATCAACCGATTCACATTATTCGTCGCCCTCGGAAAAATATCATATTCCCATTTTCGCTTTCGGCTAGCCAAAAGTTTAGCCACAGAATCCGATGAACTATTAGAAACAAAGTAACAGTTTCCAGACACTCTCAACTCCGAAGAAAAAGCAATGAAAGCTTGTGCGAGTTCCAACTTAAGTTGAGACGTATAATATTGACAATCAACCGCCATTAAAATCCGAGAAGCACGGGGTTGTCGTTGGTTCGCCCGACAGCTATCCGCCTCCATCTTATACAATACACAAATATCACAATCATACAAAACTCGCAAGCGACCATGAATTTTTACCCCCATATGTATTTCTAAAGGGGGTTTATTTGTAAATTCAATCACCGCATGAGTATAAGGTTGAGAAGTCTCATAAATTTGTCCAGCGCGTCTACGAAAGACTAATTGTTCAGGATTGTGTTTGAGAACATCTTTATAATAAACCAACGCTCCTTCATTACGAGCCGCTTTGACCAGAATACAAAAAATATAAAAATTATACAGTTCAGAAATCTCTGTAGCTGTTTGAATTTCGGGATGAAGGGTCTGTTTTAACTGTTGGCTAATATCTTGAATAAGAGTTGTATTAATTGGCATCTTTTTGCACCTCTTTCTGTAATTTATGAAGCAGTTTTAGCAACGTTTCAGCTTCCTTTTTGCGATGGGTTGCCAGTTCAACTGGAAATTTAATAAATTGACTTTTCTTCTCAAAAGAAGACGTAAATTTCAGTTCAGGTTGCAGATCAGAAGTCGTCGCTTCTTCACTGAAACTTCTAGCAATTTCTAACTCAATATCAACCGCATTCACAACCGCTTTTTCAATTGCATCAATTAACAGCAAAAGTTGTTCTTTCGGCGTATGATAAGTTAATTTTAAATCAGGAGATTTGCGTCCTGATACCATTTCTTCAACCGTTTTCCCAGCACTAATTACCTCAAGAACTTGTTGAGAAACCCAGCCTAATTGCAGTTGATTTAATATTTCGACCAATTCATCATAAACGGTCAAACAGTCTTGCTCATTCATCACTGTCACCGCAATACTATTATTACTAATTTTTCCGATCCATGCTTTTCAGAACTCTCTCTATTGTAGCGGATGAAAACAAAAAAATGATTTAAAAGTCAACGAAAGTTAACGAAGGAGTTTACAGTCAGCAGTAAGCGTAGGGGCAGGTTCTGTCAAAAATCTACAAACCAGCCCCCTCAAAGGGAGATGGCGCAGAGGACTTTTGCACGACTGCCCTCTGCTGTTCAGTGCAAGAGGGGCGGTTTATTAATGTTATTTCTGGGAAGCATACATTTTTGTCGAACCCGCCCCTACAACACATTCCCGACACCCCCAATAACCTTATACAGAAGCAGGAGTCGAAGCATTCGCCAGTTCCAGCAGTCGTTCTTGCTGATCGGTAAAGACACAAGCATCAACCACATCTTCCAAACCCCCCTCTAAAACAGGTGATAGAGAGAAGTTCTGACCCAGGCGATGATCCGTGACACGGTTATCTTTATAGTTATAAGTGCGAATTTTCTCAGAACGAGCGCCCGTCCCCACCTGAGATCGCCGCATAGAAGTCACCGCTTCTTGCTGTTCACGCAGTTTCATCTCGTAGAGTTTCGCGCGTAAAATCTGCATGGCTCGTTCCTTGTTCTGCATTTGACTCCGCTCTTGCGTGCAGAAAATCCGAATTCCCGTTGGTTTGTGGTAGAGATCAGCCGCCGTTTCCACCTTGTTGACGTTTTGACCGCCTGCTCCCCCAGAACGAGCCGTACTCATTTCGATATCTTTGGGATCAATTTCCACATCAACGTCATCAACTTCCGGCATCACCGCCACCGTTGCCGTTGAAGTGTGAACTCTCCCTCCCGCTTCAGTCAGGGGAACCCGTTGAACCCGATGAACTCCCGCTTCAAATTTCAGCTTGCTATAGACTCGATCGCCTTTAATTTCCAGAATGGCTTCTTTAAAACCCCCCATATCAGCGAGGGACTCACTGATCATTTTCACCTGCCAGTTTTGGCTTTCGGCGTAGCGGGAATACATTCGCACCAAGTCACCCGCCCAGATACTCGCTTCATCTCCGCCTGTTCCGGCTCGGATCTCTAACATGATGTTCTTATCATCATTCGGATCACTGGGTAACAAGAGAACTTTCAAGTGACTTTCCAACTGTTCGAGCTTGTCTTGAAGTTCGCTAACTTCTACAGCCGCCATCTCTTTCATGTCCGGATCGTCTCCAGCTTCTCTGAAAATTTGTTTCGCCTCAGCTAGCTGCTCCTGAGCCGTTTTCCAGAGCTGATAAGTATCGACCACTTCCTCAATAGAAGAACGCTCTTTAGCGATCCGTTGTAACTCCGTCGGGTTGTTAGACACATCCGGATCAGCAAGGCGCAAAGTCAATTCATTAAAAGTCTGCTCGAAAGACTTTAATTTTTCGATTAAATAAGTTTCAGCCATTGATCGTTGTCCTTTGTCAGTTGTCAGTTGTCACAAGAGTTGATGAATTGGGGTTGATAGGTATGAGGCCGTTAGGAAGGAAAATCTACTAGCATTCAAAGCCAGTGCGTTACTCCTCAGACGGTCTAATTGATGTTATGGAAACACATTGCTCGACTCACGGATCAACCCGAAAATATTTTGAGAGTCAGTTGTCAGTAGAAAACACTACAGACAACAGACGACAGACAAACGACAACTCAGCTATTTTTCTTCTCCCTCAGCAATTTCTGTTGCCGGAGTTTCACTCATCATGCCATACTTACGCAGGAAGCGTTCTACCCGACCTTCTGTATCAATAATCTTTTGAGTTCCGGTGTAGTAGGGATGATTTCCCGACCAGACATCAACAGAAATTTTCGGCTGAGTCGAACCAACGGTCATCACTAATTCGCCGTTGCAATACACTTCAGCTTCAGGGTACCATTCGGGATGAATATCAGATTTAGGCATCGTTTTAATTGAATAAATAGGGATTGCTTTGATTACTATTCTAACGAGGATTGACCGCTCTGAAAAACTTACTCAAAACTATCCAAAATCGCCCAAATCTAGACAGGGTTGGATAGATGAGATGTTTTCTTCCCGCTTCATTCTGGGAGTGTCGGCACTATCCAGTCCGCAGGCTGACACGGGCAAGCTACCCGCCATTGCTACTAAATTTCTAGCAGCATTTAGATCGCGATCGCAGGTCATACCGCAGTTTTCGCATCGATAAATTCGCTCAGATAAAGGCATTGAATCTTTAAGCGTCCTGCAATTTGAGCATCGCTTAGTTGAGGGTTCCCAACGGGAAACAACAATCAAATCGGAGCCTTGACATACTCCCCATTTCTAAAGAAAGGGGATTCTCCAAGCCTCACGGCTTTGGATTACTGATTCATTGACAACCCTTACAGCATACTGGTTTCCCAATCAACTCCAGAGGGGTGAGTCTCCCCA
>NZ_JAYGHR010000090.1:0-55089 GCF_034932365.1 Limnoraphis robusta BA-68 BA1
CCAACGGTGAAGCCTTACCGAGTTGGTTAGGTTTCGACACAACAACAGGCGTATTTAGTGGCACTCCCGCTAACGATGATGTCGGTGTAATTGATATCAAAGTTACCGCCAAAGATGGTAGTGAGGCAACCGTTGAAAACACCTTCCAACTGACCGTTAACAACATCAACGATGGCCCCATTATCAACAATGCGATCACCTCTCAATTCGTTGATGAGGACAGCAATTTCAGCTTGGATATTTCCGGCAATTTCAGCGATGTTGATGCGGGTGATAACCTCAATTACACGGCAACATTAGCCAACGGTGAAGCCTTACCGAGTTGGTTAAATTTAAACCCAACAACAGGAGTATTTAGTGGCACTCCCGCTAACGATGATGTCGGTGTAATTGATATCAAAGTTACCGCCAAAGATGGTAATGAGGCAACCGTTGAAAACACTTTTAAACTGACGGTAAATAATACGAATACCGATTCAGAAACCGACTCAGGAACAGTTATAGATGACCCAACAAACTTGATTCCTACTATCATTCAGCCTGTAATACCGTCTAACACTGCCGCTAATATTAGTTCTAATAATTCTAGCAGTGAAAGCAGTTCGGCCGCAGATGTTTTAGTGGGTGATGCCACCGATAACCAAGTTAGTGCTTTCGCAGGCGATGATATCATTAACATGGGTGATGGTAACGACTGGATCAGCGGCAACCAAGGTAATGATACCGTTGATGGGGGTAATGGTAACGATACCATTTACGGTGGAAAAGATAACGACCTGGTTTTCGGTTCGGCTGGCGACGACTGGTTAAACGGAAACTTGGGTGATGACTTCCTTAATGGCGGCGAGGGTAAAGATACCCTGTTTGGCGGTCAAGATAATGATACCCTCACAGGTGGAAGCGGAGACGACTGGTTAAACGGAAACTTAGGTTTCGACTTCGTTGAGGGTGGCGAGGGAAATGATATAGTTTATGGCGGTCAAGATGGTGATACTCTCACAGGTGGCACCGGAAATGATACGCTATTTGGTAACATTGGCAATGATTTAATTGCAGGAAACGACGGAAACGACCTGATCTATGGCGGCAAGGATAACGACACCGTTTCCGGTAATCAAGGCAATGATACCCTTTACGGTGACATGGGGAATGACATCATTGATGGTGATGAAGGTAATGACCTGTTAGAAGGTGGTCAGGGAAATGATTTACTTATCGGCTCCGAGGGTACTGATACTTTAACAGGAAATCAGGGCAGCGATCGCTTTTTACTCCGTAGTGGCGATGGTTCTGACTTGATTACGGATTTTGTTGATAGTGAAGATGCTTTTGTTCTTGATGGTGGCTTAACGTTTGCTCAGTTAAATATTCTAGATGAAAATGGTTCGACTCTGATTAAGTTTGGAGAGGAACTGTTAGCAACCCTTGAGAATGTTAACGCCAGTCTCATTACTGCTGATGATTTCGTCAGTTTGTTCTAAGATTTTGATAATTCTTTAAAACCCTGTAGGATGGGTAATGCTCATCCTACTTTTTTTGATTTTAGTTCTAGGGTGCGATCGCAAGAAACCCGGTTTCTCAACCCAAAATATATGATCTCAACCGATCGCGATCGCAAGAAACCGGGTTTCTGAGACTGATGATTTTTCTGGGTCTAAATTATGAAAACTTATCGCTGGATTGTTTTTGGGATTTTAATTGCTTTAATTCCCATTGGGTTGGCGAGTAAATACTATCAAGGCCCTTTACAGTTTTGGGTGAATAACTCTTTTAGTAGTATTTTCTATGAACTGTTTTGGATTTTTTTAGTGGTGTTCATTCAGCCGCGACTCTCGCCGGGATGGGTGGCCTTTTGGGTGTTTATTGTGACTGCGGTGTTGGAGTTTATGCAGTTGTGGAAACCGCCTTTTTTACAAGCCATTCGAGCGACTTTAATGGGACGTTTACTCCTGGGGACGACTTTTGTTTGGGGGGATTTTCTGTATTATGTCCTGGGATGTGTTGTGGGTTGGTTAATTTTGCGCGGTTTAAGGTCAAAATATGTCAAAAGCTAGATTATATGGTAGACTAATAAATTCGTAGTTCAATTTTATGATAAATTTTTATAATGGCAACTCAGCCGACGATCGCAATTTCTCATTTAGGGTGTGAGAAAAATCGCATTGATACCGAACATATGTTAGGCTTGCTCGTACAGGCAGGCTATCAAGTTGATTCTAACGAAGAGTCAGCAGATTACGTTATTGTTAACACTTGTAGTTTTATTGAAGCCGCACGGGAAGAGTCTGTTCAAACGATTGTAGACCTTGCGGAAGCCAAGAAGAAAGTTGTGATTACAGGTTGCATGGCGCAGCATTTCCAAGACGCACTCCTGGAAGAATTACCGGAAGCGGTGGCGGTTGTGGGAACGGGAGATTATCACAAAATTGTCGATGTCATTCAACGCACCCAACGGGGGGAACGAGTTCGAGAAATTTCGGCTGAACCCACCTACATCGCCGATGAGACGGTTCCTCGTTATCGCACCACAACCGAGGGAGTCGCTTATCTACGAGTCGCGGAAGGCTGCAATTATCGCTGTGCTTTTTGTATTATCCCTCATTTGCGGGGAAATCAGCGATCGCGCAGTATTGAGTCTATTGTCACCGAAGCGCAGCAACTCGCGGATCAAGGCGTTAAAGAAATTGTTCTGATTTCTCAGATTACCACAAATTACGGGACGGATCTCTACGGTGAACCGAAATTGGCGGAACTGTTACGAGCGCTCGGAAAAGTCGATATTCCTTGGGTGAGAATGCACTATGCCTATCCAACGGGATTAACGCCAAACGTGATGGCAGCCATCCAAGAAACCCCCAATATTTTACCTTATTTAGATTTACCGTTACAACATTCTCATCCTGAAATTTTACGCGCTATGAATCGACCCTGGCAAGGTCGGGTGAATGATGAGATTATTGAGAAGATTAAACTGGCACTTCCCAATGCCGTTTTGAGAACAACATTTATTGTGGGTTTTCCGGGGGAAACGAATCATCATTTTGAACATTTGCTACAATTTGTCAAGCGTCATCAATTTGATCATGTCGGTGTCTTTACCTTCTCGGCTGAAGAAGGCACCCCCGCCTATGATTTACCCAATCAAGTTCCGCAAGCAGTGATGGATGCGCGTCGGGATGCGTTAATGCAGGTACAACAACCCATTTCCTTGAAGCAAAATAAACAGTGTGTGGGAGAAATCGTTGAGGTTTTAGTTGAACAAGAACATCCGAGTACCGGGAAATTAATCGGACGTTCAAAACGGTTTGCACCCGATGTTGATGGAGTGGTTTATGTCGAAGGAATGGCCCGTTTAGGGTCAATTGTTCCGGTGGAAATTACGGATGCGGATGTTTATGATTTGTATGGTCATACCGTAGAAATACGGTAGCAAAAGAGTATAAAGATAAAGCCGCAACGCTTTAAGTAAAGCGTAGGGAATGCTATAGTGAAGGTAAAATTGCAATCAACTCTAGAGCGTTAATTGTATTGTTTCAGGGTGGTGTCAGATTCTCAATTCGGGTATTGACTGAATCGGTGAACAGTTGCTCGAAGTTGATTGAGAACTGCCGTTTTTAAGCCTATGCTACCTTCAGAATGTTCTCAACCCCAACTTCCTCGAGTTGCGGTTGGGGGTTCAGTTGCGGAGATGAGTTTTCAGACCTTAGCACCGAAAGCTGTTGATCAGGTAGAAGTCAAAGTTTTTTTTGACCCCCGTCAGTTTCCTCTTCTGGCGAAAAGATTTCAGCTTCACGAAAGACCCAACCTAGAACGGGCTAGTTGCTTTTTTGATACAGAAGCGTTACAATTGTTTAAAGCAGGAGTGATTCTGCGAATTCGTCTTCATCGGGATGCTAAGGATTCCCTAACGCTTAAGCTGCGAGACTTCGACTCTAACCTAATTCGCCCAGAATTATTGTCCGAGAGTCGCTTTCGGTTAAAAATCAATCGAACGGGAGCGCACCAAACCCAGATTGCCAAAGTAGAAACGCGCACCTCAAACGGTCGGTTGAAGCAAGTGGTTCAGGGTAAAAAAAAGATCCAAGAAGCTCTCAACCCAGTTCAAAAGCAACTGTTTAGGCAATACATGGGTTCAGTAGAAATACTAGATCAACTGAAATTGTTTACTATGGTGGAGGCGAGAATCTGGAAGTGGTATGAGAAAACCTTTCCCTACCGCCTGACCTTAGAGCAATGGTTTCTTCCGAGTCAGAAACCTCTGCTAGAGTTATCTATTAAGGTAACTCCGGCTCAAGCTGAAATCGCTCAAAAGCAATTACATAAATGGCTAGAGCGTCAGGGAATTGTTTATGATCTCTCCAAGTCCTCAAAAACGGCAATTTGTCTGACTACTCAGAATCAGACAATCTCAAAGTAGTAATGTAGGATTACAGAAAAGCCAGTTAGCAGAAACAGGCTGAAAAAATTTCAAAATCCCCCAAAGTGAATCTACAAAAGGGTTTGACGGTATTGGTACGGGAATTTGGATATAATTTTAAGCAGTTTGTGGTTTTGTTTCTGATTGTTAAGCGTTATCCTATAAATAAATAAGGTTGAGTTGGCTCTAAAAAGCGAGATCCCCTAAAGGGAGCAATTGAGTGAGTAGAGAGTCGAGACAAACCTGCAAAAATCTAAAATGGTTCCGCAATGCCCTTAGAACGGTGTATCGCTGGAGCGACGCTCTTGTTAATAAGGTGTTGGAGTAGAGCTGAGACCTGAATCTGAGGAGGGCAATGGAAGGAACCAAGCGAAAACTTGTGATTTAGGAGAATTAATGAGTCTATCCTTTGTTGAATTAGGTATTTCAGAAGCCCGCGCTCAACATCTCGAATCAATCGGTTTTACAGAACCGACTCCGATCCAGATTCAAGCTATCCCCCAAATCCTATCAGGTCGAGACATTGTGGGACAAGCGCAAACTGGAACCGGAAAAACAGCTGCTTTTTCATTGCCAATCCTTGAACAAATCGATCCCCAAGCCACAGAAGTTCAGGCTCTGATTTTAACTCCAACCCGAGAGTTGGCGATGCAGGTTAAAGATGCCATTCGCAACATGAGCAATGAACGCTCATTGTACGTGTTGACCGTGTATGGAGGTCAGTCTATCGACCGACAAATCCAACGGTTAGAACGCGGTGTGCAGATTGTGGTGGGTACACCTGGACGAGTATTAGATTTACTCAATCGAGGTGATCTCAAGATCAATAACATCAAATGGTTGGTTCTTGACGAAGCTGACGAGATGTTGAGTATGGGCTTTATTCAAGATGTAGAGAAAATCCTAGAAGCGGCTTCTGAAAACCGCCAAACGGCTTTCTTCTCTGCAACGATAGAGCCTTCGATTTGGAAATTGGTACGGAAGTTTCTCAAATCTCCCGTTACCGTTAAAGTCGAACAGCTAAAAACCACGCCGAAGCGTATCTCACAAGAGGTTTACACGGTGCCTCGGGGTTGGACGAAAGCCCGAGCCTTGCAACCGATTCTCGAACTCGAAGACCCCGAATCAGCAATTATTTTTGTCCGCACCAAACAAGCGGCGGCTGAATTAACCAGCTACTTACAAGGGGCGGGTCACAGCGTTGATGAATATCACGGCAACTTGAATCAGTCTCAACGGGAACGCCTCCTATTGCGTTTTCGCCGACGTCAGGTTCGCTGGATTGTCGCGACTGATATTGCAGCGCGGGGCTTAGATGTCGATCATTTGACCCATGTGATTAACTACGATTTACCGGATAATGCCGAAAGCTATGTTCACCGGATTGGTCGTACAGGTCGCGCAGGACGCGAAGGAAAGGCGATTACCTTGTTGCAACCGATGGATCGCCGCAAATTGAAGTTGATTGAGCGTCATCTGCGTCATGACTTTACAACGCTTTCGATTCCCAAGCGATCGCAAATTGAAGCCCGTTATATCGATCGCTTGAAAGGTAAAGTGTTAGAAGCTTTAACAGGGGAACGCATGGCCTCATTCTTGCCGATTGTCGCTCAGTTAGGCGAAGAATACGAACCTCATGCGATCGCGGCAGCGGCCTTGCAAATGGCTTACGATCAAACCCGTCCAAATTGGGAAGAAACAGATTATCCCCAAGAGGAAGATCTCAAGTCAGTTCCCAAACCCAAGTTGTCGAAACGTCGGTCTCGCACTCCCGAACCCCATACCAATAAGTCCTCAGTCGGTAGTGGTAATTAAACTCCCGCTCAAGGCAGGTTGCCAGATTTCATAATCTGGTAAAATAAACAGAATGTCAATCTGATTTGGAGACGCGATCCTTCGTGTCTCTAAATTCTTTTTAGGGGAAGATCACAATATAAAATTGAGATCAGATTGTCAAACTTCCCCAGTAAACTGTTCAACATGAATTCCAACTCTCTCTCTTTTAATCGAGATCTATTCAGACAATGGCTTACTTTTATTGCCATTTTAACTGCATTTGGAGTGAATGTCTTTTCAAATATTGTTCCTCTGAATGGATTAACCATTGGTGAAATCTCTAATTCACTGTTTGCCGGAGTCAAAATTATCCCGGCTAACTATGCCTTTGCGATTTGGGGATTGATTTATTTAGGATTATTTAGCTTAGGAATTTATCAGTTACTTCCCTCCCAACGAGACAATCATCGTCTCAAAAATATGGGATACTTTTTAGTGATGGCTTGTGTCGCTCAAACTTTTTGGGTTTGGGTGTTTCTCTCTCGATTATTTCTAGCTTCTTTAATTGCAATGATCGGGATTTTATTAGCTTTAATTGCAGCCTATTTAGAACTCAATATAGGTAAAGAACGAGTTCCAGAACGTGAAAGATGGTTTGTTAATGCTCCAATTAGTATCTATTTAGCTTGGATTACTGTCGCGACTATTGTTAATGTGGCGATTTGCTTAGAGAGTTTAAATTGGAACGGTTGGGGAATTCCGCCGGAAGTCTGGACTGTTCTGTTATTAATTGTAGCTGGAGTTGTGGCTGTTTTGATGCGAATTAAGCATCAAGAAACTGCTTTTCCTCTCGTTTTTCTTTGGGCGATTATTGCCATTGCTATTCGACAATTTAACGAACCTTTAATTGTTTTAACTGCATTGGCAGTCTCTTTAACAATTTCATTAGTCGGTTTAGGTTCAACAGTTTCTAGCCATTCCCCAACCCAGCAAAAAGAGTCACCCGTGACCAGTAAACAGTAACCAGTGAACAGTAACCAGTGACCAGTAAACAGTGAACAGTAACCAGCGCGAAGTGCGATCTTGGGGTTACGCCTGCGTAGAGCAACTTCGTAAGAGAGTAAACAGACAACAGTGACAACTAATAACTAATAACTGTAAACTGTAAAAACTGGTCACTGGTTACTGTAAACTGTAAACTGTAAAAACTGGTGAAGCAGCGCGGTCTTGGGGGTTTCCCCCATGAGCGCGAACTTGCGGCCCGGCGGTTTCCGTCGAGAGCAAAGTTCGCAAGAGAGCGACTGCTGAACCCGAAGGGTCACTGATATAAACCCACCCAATACTCAACACTAAACGCAATTACTGACTTTGTAAAAACTTCAGCAAATCACCCTCAAAAGGCTCTCCTTTTAACATTCGGTTCCAATACAACCAAGGTAAAACATACCGCTTCATCAACCACATACTATATCGTTCTTTGGCGGGGTTCATTGGAAAACTCGATTTAGGCTTGTTTTCATAATCAAACTCTGCCATAATCGTCTTGCCATATCCTGTTACTAAAGGACAGCAAGTATAGCCTCCATAAGAACCTTTAAAAGATTCAGAAGCAATCAACGAATAAAGATTTTCGACGACAACCGGAGCCTGTTTACGAATCGCCGCAGCCGTTCGAGAAGTCGGTAACGAAGAAGCATCCCCAAGACTAAAAACATTCGGATAGCGATTGTGTTGTAAGGTATTTTTATCAACATCAACCCAACCCGAACTCGCTGCCGCCAAGGGACTATTTTTAATAAAATTCGGGGCGCTCATCGGGGGAGCAACGTGAATCATATCATACTTGAGGCTCACCAGTTCCACCCCTGTATTAGTCGTGACCTCAAAAATAGCTTCACGGGTTTCTGGTTTGATTTGTTTGAGATTATGTTTAAACTTAACATCAATCCCTCGTTTTTCTACAATTTCATCTAGGGATTTACAATAATCGGGTACCGGAAACATAGCAGCCCCCGCCGTACAATAAATCACCTTTGACTGATTTCTCACCCCATTTTTACGAAAAGCATCATCAGCCAAATACATAATTTTTTGCGGCGCACCCCCACATTTAATTGGAGTCGCAGGATAGGTAAAAATAGCCGTTCCACCCGAAAAATTTTTCAGTAATTCCCAAGTGTAAGGAGCATAATCTTGAGAATAATTGCTCGTGACTCCATCTCGACCTAAAGCTTCTCGTAATCCCTCAACTTCATGCCAGTTAATTTGAATTCCCGGACAAACAACCAGATAATCATAGTGAATTTTTCTCCCCTCTCGGGTGATCACAAGATTATTTTCAGGTTCAAAGCTTTCTGCATAGGCTTGTATCCAAGTCGCCCCATCAGGAATACAATCTTTTTCCTCTCTGATAGTCTCTTTTAAGTCAAAAGCACCCGCACCTACCAACGTCCACGCAGGTTGATAATAATGTTTGTCTGAGGGTTCAATAATTGCAATATCAAGAGCGCGATCTTTTTTCAAGAGTTGAGAAGCAACTGTTATTCCTCCGGCTCCCCCCCCGATAATCACAATTTGGTGATGACTGCTATCGGTAACTCCCGCAGTGTAAGAAGCTGGCTGCACTGTTGAGCTAGACATAGGCATTTTAATGATTTTATTTCTCTCATTCAACTGAAATTTTTAGTTTAGTCGTCTGCTCCGTCAATTCCGCGAACCTGTCCACAATTTTTAACAATTGCTCTAAAATTCCCTTCAAAGTCAATGAAATCAGCGATCGCCCGATTTAATCACAATTGCAGGAATCTGTGCTATTATAGAAAAAGAGAATAAGTATCGGTTGCAGCTTTTGTTTTCAGTGTTGACAGGTTTTTTTCTGCTTCATTTTGCCAATCTTGCCTCCGAAATCTCTATCTTTACAAGTTCTGAGTGATGGAGGTAACATATGTCAGTTTACGTTGGTAATCTTTCCTACGAGGTTACAGAAGAGGATCTCAAATCTGTATTTGTAGATTACGGTTCAGTTAAACGAGTCCATATCCCAACAGATCGCGAAACAGGTCGCTCTCGCGGCTTCGCTTTTGTAGAAATGAACACCGATTCTGAAGAAGATGCCGCTATCGGAGATCTCGATGGGGCTGAATGGATGGGACGCGATCTTAAGGTTAATAAAGCCAAACCTCGCGAAGACAATGGCTCCTTTGGAGGAGGCGGTGGTCGTCGTGGTGGTCGTTCCGGTGGTTACTAAGGTTTAAATTTTTCCTTGAGTTTCCATATTTAAACTAGAAAAGACAGGGTTCTTTCCTGTCTTTTTTTATTTTTTATTCTGAATAATTATCGAATTCTCACATTCAATTTATAAGTCGCATTTCCCCGAGTTCCACCCACGACAATTTCATAACGACCTGTTGCGGGTAACGTCAGAGATGAGCGAGTTTCTTCAGACGTCAAAGCTTCTCCATTCGGAGCGATCACTTCAAAAGCTGCATTATTTTCTAACGCGCTAATATTAACTTCCATTTTCTGAGCGCCTTTCGCATCCAGTAAATAAACATCTCGACTTCCTCTAACCACTGAATTTTGCACCGTTGCAGAGTCAGCACCTCGCGCAAATCGAATTCTTGAAACTGAACAGGCGACTTTTTCATAAACCTCTCTTCCCGTATTCAAAGAATTGGAATTTAACACCCAGGTTTCTTGACTTTTTTGAGTATCTAGTTCAATTTTTGTCGTAATATTTAACTTTAATTGTGTTCCTTGCTTTGTTCCTTGTAAACGTTGAAAATAAGAAGTATAGTAGCCTTCTTTTTCATTATGAATCGTTGCATTTACACGACCTGTAACCTGATTTCCCTTTTCAATATAAATCCGAGCCGTCGAAGACATCGTTTCATTTTCCAAGGTAAAACAAGATCCGGTTAATTGATTATTGCTTGAGTTTTGAGCGATTAAAGTTGCCATGCGTTGGCTAAAAGTAGATGCCAGAGAGGGTGAACTCTTAACACTACTAAAAAGGAGCAAAACTAAAATTATAATTTTCAGTAATCGCATAAATGTTTGTTGGTTCAGGGTCTTATTAAGCTCTTACATTTCCTGGATAATCGATTCCTGCAAAATCCTAAAAAATTACCTTAACTTTACAAAGCAAAATCTCAGAAATGATCGTGCAAGTTTTAACAGGCGCTCATGCAAGAGAGTCACTGTTAACGCTTAAGGGCGAGTTTATACAAGTATTCGTGGGAAAATAGATTTTTGCGAAACCCGCCCCTACAAGACTGATAACCGTCTCGCAATTAATCATCTGTAGCAAACATTGAAGTATTCCATATTAGAACCGTTCACCAACTCCAGACTAGATAACTAAACCCTTTACTCAATCACCAACAAATCAACTTTCATCGCACTTTCGATTTCTATAGAATCTGGAACATATTCTTCCATATAGACACAATCAACAGTCGCTTCTTGGGTGTGATTATCAATAAAAATCTTTTTCAACATCATGTAACCCATATTGCTAACATAGGAAACTTCCAAAGGATCAAAGCCAATTTCTGTATGACTTTCGGTATAAATAATAAACTTAATCACAATCAAAATCTCTGCATCATCATCAATATAAAGTAAAGGCGCATTTTCAATCACCCCGGAGTCCTGAAAGTTTTTCAGCAAAAGAGCTTGTCCGGGTTTAAACTTAAAAGGTGCTGGAGTTGAGTTGCCGATCATCTGTATAGAGTCCATGATATTTTTACAAAGGTTAGAGGGTTTTTGAGTCAAAAACCGAAAATTTCTCTGAGAGATAATTTTAAACTGCAATGTTTCTCCTGTAAATCATTTAAAAATTTTACAGGCTTGTTTGTCTGGGGTTGAGGCGACATGAACTGACAATAACCACTGCTCAATTTATTGGTTTCCCGCACAGCCTTCAAACACGTTACTCCCTAAAATCAGAGTAGCATTGTAGGGATAGATGTTATCAGACATTCCATCATTACAAGCCGTGTCTTTTCTCAAAATTAGAAAACCGTTAGGATTTCCATTTAGTCGGTAGACTTGAACTAAATCAGCCGGGCGTCCAGATGCGCTCATCGGTTTACTGTAGGGATATTTCTGCTCATTCGTTGTCGGTGATGAGAACACAATTCCATTACCACTGACGCTAACACTCCAAAACGGTTCAGTACCCCGAGCGATCAACCCATCAGCAGGAGGATTATCAGCATAACTGTCTTGTTGACTCCAACCGAACCCAGCAACAGACAACCCCAATAAAACGACAGCCAAGAAAAAAGATTTTGTGTTCATTTCAATCATTCTTTGTAGCCTTAATTTATTTACAAGCACTCAAGCTGCAATTCTGACGAATTTTACAATTGATAATATTTAGCAACCGAGGAAGCTGGGGTTACTCCCAACAGTCCGTTAGGGCTATGACTGTCAACGATCGCCCTGTTAGTGATAGATTGATTTAAAATTACTGCGCTTTTTATCGGCTGCATCCTTTATGTTGAAACCAAAGGCAGTTATCATTACCAATGCTGGAGTGTATTTAGTCGCTCTCTACCCCGCTTTGATGGGGGCTATCTTTTCTCTGGGTTTTGATCCGGTTTCCCAACCCGAAGACTTGCTAGAAGTTGAGGTGAACACGGGGTTCAACTTCTTTCTCAGCAAGATTTGGTTTTACTCAATGGCAACTTTTCCCATTGTCGCAGCCCTGTCTATTGCTTCTGCTTGGAGTTTGTATAAGATCAGAGCCAGACAATCAGCGATTTATATGAGTTTTATTCCTTGGATTAATATTATCTTATTTATAATGACAGGTTTATGGGTTTTTGGGTCTTAATAAGAGCGTTAATTTTGCAAGCCAACTGCTTCAGAAATTGATGCGAGTCCTCGTTGTTCTAACTTGTGTAATAATCCGGTTAAAATATTACGAACCATTTCCGGCCCTTCATAAACCCAACCCGTGTAAATTTGAATCAGACTCGCCCCAGCGAGAATTTTTTCCCAAGCATCCTCAGCCGTAAATACTCCACCGACACCAATAATCGGTAACTGTCCTTGAGTTTTTTGCCAAATCAAACGAATCACTTCTGTAGATCGTTTTTGTAGCGGTTTACCACTAATTCCGCCCGCTTCTTCAGTCACCGATTTTCCCGTTTTAGCAATCATTTGAGTGTTTAATCCATCACGGCGAATCGTTGTATTCGTGGCAATGATTCCAGCAAGCTGATAAGTTTGGGCGAGTAAGAGAATCTCACAAATCGCCTCATCTTCTAAATCCGGTGCAATTTTCACCAACAACGGTTTTTGGCCTTGATTTTCCTGTTGTAAACGATCTAGAATTTTGCTAAGTTGTTCAGTATCTTGGAGCGATCGCAATCCCGGCGTATTGGGAGAGGAGACATTAACCACAAAGTAGTCACCGCAATCTTTTAACGCT
Source organism: Limnoraphis robusta BA-68 BA1 (assembly GCF_034932365.1). Lineage (NCBI taxonomy): Bacteria > Bacillati > Cyanobacteriota > Cyanophyceae > Oscillatoriales > Sirenicapillariaceae > Limnoraphis > Limnoraphis robusta. The sequence continues at coordinate 12,636 of NZ_JAYGHR010000090.1, forward strand.
TGAAAACTGCCTAAATAATCATCAGCAGCAGCTTCTAATGGAGTCACTTTTGACTTCCCTAAATTAATCCCAATAGGAATAGAAGGTTTTAGACTCGCTTCTCGACTTTGTAAACGCATCGCCAGGGCTTTTGCCCCCTGATTATTAAACCCCATACGGTTTAAAACCGCTTCATCTGATAGCAAACGAAATAATCGCGGTTGAGGATTACCGAGTTGAGGATGAAGGGTAACAGTCCCTAATTCAGCAAAACCAAACCCCAAACCTTCCCAAATTCCAGGGGCGAGTCCATCTTTATCAAATCCGGCTGCTAAACCAATCGGATTGGGAAACTGTAACCCCCACAGGGATTGACTTAGGCGGTGATCACTCAAACAGAATGAAGATTGGATTTTTGATTCGATCCAAGAAAAAGCAGGGGAAACTCGAGCGCGATCAAGCCAACTCAAAAGTTGTAAAGTTTGATGGTGCGCCCACTCAGGATCGACATTCAACCCCGAAAATAAAATTGGCCGTATTGCAGAACGATAAATATTCAACAATCTCTCCTAAAATCTTCTTAACGGCATCATCCAAATCAAAGCAGACTGCTCAACATGATCCTAATTGCAACAGAACCGCTAAAATTCCTCTAATCCCCACTCACGGTTGTGAGATTTTAATCCATTTCAAATTTTTTTGAGCTTTAATTCCTATGGGGCAGCATTTAGATTCAGCAGGTCAAGTGGAAGGGACTACCCTTAGTCAAGTCCTCCAAACGCTTCGAGAAGAGGAAAATGTCGATATTCTATTGCAGATCAGCTTATCCTATCTCCAGGCGAAATACAACTATCGTTTAATTTGGGTGGGCTTATATGATCGCCTCGATCATCAATTAGTCGGTAAAGGGGGAATTAGCCAAGAAGAGGAAAGTAGCTTTCTCAAAAAACGCTTTCCCCTCAAAGCCGGAGACTTACTCGAACAAGTCGTGATTCAATTGCGCCCGATGATCATCGCCGACTTACAAACCGAAACCCGGGCGGGGGACTGGTGCAAATTTGCCAAAACCTATAATATTCGCTCAACCCTGTTTTATCCCCTCCGACATAAAGATCGCTGCTTGGGGTTAGTGTTGCTGGGGTCAAGTCAGTGGGGGCGAACCCCAGAATCTAACGAAACAGAAGAACTTTCCATCGTTTTAGGCGGATTAGCAACTGCACTCAATCATATCGAAACCGAATGGCAACGTCAGCAAAGCAAACATCCAAGTTCATCCATTCTCAAGTTATTGTCTGAGTTTCGCAGTTTTGCGCGTTTGGATCACTATCTCGAAGCCGTCGTCAAAGAAAGTCATCGATTTATTCAACCCGCCCGCACCAATATCTACTGGTATCATCAAGACGGACATTATTTTTGGCGGCGTAGCAGTAACCTCAAAAAAACACCAGAACCCGTGATTACCCGCGCGGCTTCAGGAATTAACGTCCAGGATTTGACCGAGTTTTATCAGGCGTTAGCCTCCGATCAACTGGTGGTGATTGGTCAATCTCACAGTACCCTCAAAGCCGAGATGACGCAACGTTTAATGCGGCGAATGCGAGTGAGGTCATTATTAGCCGCACCGATTATTTTTAACCATGAACTTTTAGGATTTTTAGCACTAGAAGGGAAACATCCTCGGATCTGGCAAACAGGCGATAAAACCTTTGTGCGAGGAATGGCTCAACTTTTAGGCGTGATTGCACCGCTAACCAACATGAACGACACGATCCAGGAAATTCAGCAAGATCGCGCCTTAACCGCAGAAATTACCCGTGCTATTGTCAGCGATCAAGACTGGCAAATGCTGTTAACAACCACCGTCAAACGTCTCTGCGATCGTCTCAATACAGACTATTGTTTCATCCTGCAAAAACAACCCACACAGCAACAATTTGAGGTTCTCTATCAAAACCCGCTTTCTCATCATCGTTTGCTGACGACTCCTCTAGCTTCCCTAACTCCCAGCGATCAAGATCAACTTGAGGAAACCGGAGTGATCAGCCTTGAACAGTGGGATTTTTATTCCACTCTGTCCGCTTGGAATGAACCGTTAAGCGAAATTGGAGTTAAAAGTGTTTTGTTAGGCTTGATGAGCCAGCATCCCGCCTTAAACATGACAACCGACAGCCATTGCCTATTGGTGATCGGACATATCAATCCTCGCACCTGGACGCAAGCCGAACAAGAGTTAGTCAAAATCGTCGCTCAACAATTGGGTTTAATCTTGCATCAGTGGCAGCTTGATCATCAAGTAGAGGTTCAGCAGCGACTCGGTGAGATGATCACAACAGGTTGGCAAATTGTCCAGCAAACCGATCAAGTTCATGAGTTGGAACGTTGCTTTACCGAAGAAATTTCTCAAGCTTTGTCCAGTCCTTTAGTGCTTCTTGTCACTTGGACAGAAAGCCAAAAACAAGGTCAAATCATCCAGCGTTACGAACACCAACAGCCCATCAGACTGGATACGGATATTACGATAGACATTGATCGCGATCTTTTAATTCAACAAACCTTGCTAACAGAGGGAGTTTATCATCAAGACATCAACGATCTACCCATTTCAACCCGCCAATGGCTTAACCCTCAAGATGATAGTGATCAAATTTGGGCGATCGCATTACGAACACACCCTGATCATCAATCGACAGGCATTTTAATTCTAGCCGATCCCTATCTTCAACCCGAATCGGAACAAACCTTTCAGCTTTTAGAAGGGTTGGTGAGTCAACTGGCTTGGATGCGGCGTTATCTGAGAGTGGTTTCCACACTCTACCAGGAACGAGAAGAACTCCAATGGCTCAACTGGTACAAACAACGTCGTTTAGAAGAACTCTATCGGGTGGTGGGCAGTCGAGTCAAACAACTGCATGAATTGAAGCAATCACCCTTTCTCACCGTTGAGGAAAACAAACATCAATTAACAAATTTACGCTATCAACAGCTTTTACGCCAAATTAGTCAGACTCTCGCTTCTACCTCATCATTACTCAAACGGGAACAGTGGCAACTGCATAACCGACAAGATTTAGTTGTTGTTTCAAGCTTACTGCGGCGGATGAGCGAGCGCCTTCAACCCTTGATGATCCATCGCCAGCTTTTACTAGAAATTCAGCAACAGAGAAACTTAACCTTAATTGCAGATAGTGTCAAACTGGAACTGGTTTTGTATGAACTGTTGTTGATCGCTTGTTATCGATCGCCATCAAAGGGAGTCATTAAGATTACCGTTCAACCTTTAGATGAACAAAAACTCGAATTAGTGATTAGTGATCGGGGTATTGTTAATCCTCAACTGATTCGGGATTTAGAGGCGGGTACCTCTGCTGATGTGTTGAAACCTTCTAGCTTAGACCGTCCACCCGGTCAACATTTGATGATTGTAGCGCGTATTATTGAACAGATGGGAGGTCAGTTTCAACTGCAACAACTCGATAGCGGTGAAATGAGCAGTCGTTTGATTTTGCCTGTGAATTTTTCCTAGATCAAGATTTTTTCAAGAATATTGCTGAAAAGGTAAAGATTTTGTAAAGTTAACTGTTCTTTATGGGATGTCTGGGATTTCTATCAATCAGAGGAAAACTCAATCCTCAGCCAATTTTCAGAATATTGACTCAAAAATTGCGAGAATTCAATCTTGGCTCTAGATGTTTGATCGGCAAACGCTGACGACTATTGTATGGGGATCGGTGATCCGCATAGCTCTTTAGTTGAATTTTACTCGAAAATTGATTCATTATTTGGCAATATTCTGACAAACTATTAATAATTTAGGAATAGTCTCAAATCGAGAGCGAGTCAGTCCAATGGTTTTCAATTGGTTTCGTCGTCAGTTTGACACGAGCGGAGCAACATCCAAATCGGCAGAAGCCGAAAGTCCATCTGAGGAAGGCCAAGCCGAACCTCAACCGTCTGAGTCGGAACAATCTCAAGCAACAACAGCAACTCAAGCCGCATCCGCCGATGATTATCTGCAATGGGCAAAAGCAGCTTACCAAAATCTGCAAACCCAACAGAAACAACAGTCACAGGTGCAAGATGCGACTCAGCAACCCGATGACGAGTTAGACTCTCAAGCCATTCCCTCAGCCTCAGAAGATATCTTGACTTCTGTTGAAGAAGCTGAAGTGGAAGCGGTGGCTGAACCTGCAACTTTAATTGAACCCGAAATCGAAGCCGGGGAAGTCGAGGAAGTCGAGGAAGCTTCCGAGGTAGAGGAAGTCGAGGAAACGCCCCTAACCTCCGCCCCATTACCCATCTGGGCGCAATCTCAAGCCGAACGTCAAGCCCGAATAGAACGTTTAAAAGAAACCGCCCAAGAAGAACCCTCACCCGTGACAACGGCAACGGCACCTGTTCAAGCTGAACAGTCAGCGATGACATTTGATGAGATGTTTATCTGGTCGGCGGAAGTTCTGGCCAATCAGGGTCGTCGTCCCGAAGATGTAACTCTTGAAGAAATTACCTGGCTGCAAAAACTCTGGCGAGGGTTGGGACGTACCCGCCGCAGTTTACTCAACCAACTCAAAGCGATTGTTGGCCAAGGGCCACTGAATCAGGAGGCTGTCGATGAAATCGAATCCTTGCTCTTACAAGCTGATGTGGGTGTAGAAGCAACCGATAGCATTGTCGCCACGCTCCAAAATAAAATTCGCCAGGAGGTTCTGCCCCCCGAACAAGCGATCGCCTACCTCAAGCAAATTCTTCGAGAACTTCTCGAACGTCCCTATCAAAATGGCTACAGTCCAGGATTTGCTCCTTCCAAGGAGGCTTTAAATATTTGGCTAATTACAGGGGTCAATGGTGCAGGTAAAACCACAACAATCGGTAAACTGAGTCACATTGCCAAAAAATCTGACTATAATTGCTTGATTGCCGCAGCAGATACATTCCGAGCCGCCGCCGTTGAACAGGTGAAAATCTGGGGTGAACGGAGTGGGGTGGAAATCATTGCCAATCCCGGCAAAAATACCGATCCAGCCGCCGTTGTCTTTGATGCGATCGAAGCAGCCCGTGCCAGAAACGCCGAATTGCTCTTGGTTGATACCGCCGGACGTCTGCAAAACAAAAAAAACTTGATGGAGGAACTCAGTAAAATTCGTCGGGTGATTGCCAAAAAAGCACCAGATGCTATCGTAGAATCCCTACTCGTTTTAGACGCAACTCTCGGTCAAAATGGTCTGCGTCAGGCAGAAGTTTTCGCAGAAGCAGCTCAACTCAGTGGTGTCGTCTTGACCAAGTTAGATGGAACGGCTAAAGGGGGTATTGCTCTAGCCATTGTCCAGCAGTTGGGTTTGCCCATTCGTTTTATTGGAGTTGGGGAAAGTATCGAAGACCTAAGACCTTTTTCCAGTTATGAGTTTATTGAAGCTTTACTGAGTGGCTAAATCCCATTCATTGTTTGATCATTGGAATTAAATGCTAGAGAATGGCGCTGTCCGTCCTGTTCAAACGTTAATGGACGTGACGAAAATGCCTCTCTAAATATTAAAAGAGTCTGGGCATCGACTCTTGGGTTAGATGGTGTAAGACAGGGTTTCCCTGCAACTGTTGTTTGAGCCTAGAATCCCCCATTTTAAAACGGGGGAGTGTGTCAAAAAAATACAGCTTTCCACAGATTCAGAAATCTTCAAGCGATCCATTGATGATCTTCTCTAGCTCTGGAGTAATCGGCCCAACCCAGACTGTCAGTATGTCCCATATTTTTCTAACCCTTTATCTGAACCAGATATGACTGCTCTGCCCCTCCCACAGCATTCTGATCGCTCAACTGAGTCCTTTACCAGTTCATCAACACCAACGGATATTAGCCCCGTTAGGACGTTGAAAGAACTGGTCGCTCGTTTGCATCGAGAACAACAGAATGTTAATGAGTTATTAAGTTCTTTGGGATTTGCTCTACGGAGTTTTAAAAATCTTAACCAATTTCTAGAACTCACTCCCCTCGTTGCAAGTCGTGTTACCGATGCCGATGGCGGCGCCCTCGTTTTGTTTAAACCGAACGGCCAAGTGCGTTTTCAACGGCTTCATTGTCAAGAAGGCCGTCAGTGTCACGATATTCGTCAAGCCCTAGAAACCGCAACTCGTCAAGTCAGCGTCCAGCCCCTCAATTCAGTGGATCGGATGCCCAAAAATATGCTCAAATCCTATATTGCTAATCTGGATTACCAAGTCAGCAACTTTTTAGGGACAGAGGTGCAGGTGTTCGGTACAGCGATTCTCGTCAATAATACCGAACGAGGACGGCTATACGTGTTTAGCCATGACCCGAACTATCATTGGACACCGACACGCCAGAAATTGATGCGTTTAGTCGCCGATCAAACCGCAGTTGCGATCGCCAATGATGAACTGGCCGTTTCTCTACGGGAAAAAGAACGCCTCGATCGCGAGTTGGAGATAGGCGCCGAAATTCAAGTCCGTCTATTACCCCGTAAATGTCCGAAAATTCCCGGCGTCGATGTCGCTGCCCACTGTCAAACCGCTAACCGAGTCGGTGGCGATTACTATGACTTTATTCCCTCTAATTTCGATCAACGGGACAGTCGCTCTACTCAGGCCGGGGCTGCTAATCCTCAAGCAACAGATGAAAATTGGAGTATTGTCATCGGCGATGTCATGGGAAAAGGTGTTCCGGCTGGGTTAATTATGACCATGACCAGGGGAATGTTACGCGCGGAAGTCCTCAACCGCCACACCCCTGCTAAAATTCTCCAACACCTCAATCGCGTCATGTACGCTGATTTGGAAACCTCTAATCGCTTTGTGACTCTGTTTTATTCAGAGTACGATCCAGCAACTCGTATCCTGTCTTACAGCAATGCGGCTCATCATCCGCCATTGTTATGGCAAGCGGCTACTCGTTCCATTCAACAACTCGATACTTTGGGAATGTTGATTGGTTTAGATGCCGATACTCGTTATTCGGAGGCAGAAGTTCAACTGAACCCTGGAGATATCATTGTCTATTACACCGATGGACTGACGGATGCAGCCAATAACAAAGGTGAACGCTTTGATGAGGAAAACTTACAAGCGGCTTTTGAGTGGGCTTGCCAAAATTACCAGGGATCGCAAGCGATTTTGGATTATATTTTTGAGCAGGTTCAACAATTTGTCGGCCCCGGTAGTCACAATGTTGATGATATGACCTTAGTTGTCATGCAGATTCAACCGTTGCCAAAGGATAATGACGATGATGCTTCTTAATGTAGGATTTGATGGGACGACATCGGTGAATACTCTTTCTCACCTGTTATGCCAATCCTCATCAAACTGCACCCTGATCGCTCAACAAAGCGATTTAGATCTGTTGGTAAACGTCCAAAAAGTCTGGAATAATTTGATTCAAACTGGACAGCTTTGGGCGTTTTTGATCGGTGTCGGTGTCGGGTGGTGGATTCGGAGTGTTTTACCTTAAATAAAAGGGGAAAACTCTAGCTTTTCTGTCACCCTGAGCCTGATTAATTCTTAATTCTTATTTCTTATTTCTGATGACCAATCCAAAAACATGGAGTGATCGGTTTAAAACCGCTTTGCATCCGGCGATCGCGACTTTCAATGCAAGTATTGGCTTTGATATTGAACTGATCGAGTATGATCTCACAGGTTCAATTGCTCATGCGAAAATGTTGGCAAAAACCGGGATTATTTCCCCCGATGAAGGTGAAAAACTCGTTGCAGGTTTAGAACAAATTCGCCAAGAATACCGTCAGGGAAACTTTCATCCCGGAGTAGAAGCCGAAGACATTCATTTCGCGGTTGAACGTCGTTTAACGGAAATTACCGGAGATGTCGGTAAAAAACTCCACACGGGACGTTCTCGCAATGATCAAGTCGGCACCGATACTCGCCTCTATCTGCGAGATCAAATTCAACAAATTCGCACTCAACTTCTAGACTTTCAACGGGTTTTACTCGATCTGGCGGAAGTTCACGTTGAAACGCCTATCCCCGGTTATACGCACCTCCAACGCGCTCAACCTGTCAGTTTAGCCCATCACCTCTTAGCTTATGTGGAAATGACTCAACGCGACTGGGAACGCCTGGGAGATGTCTATAAACGGGTGGATATCTCCCCCCTCGGTTGTGGGGCGTTGGCGGGAACGACTTTTCCCATTGATCGCCATTACAGCGCAGAACTCTTGACATTCGGCAAAGTTTATGCTAATAGCTTAGACGGGGTTAGCGATCGCGACTGGGCGATAGAATTTCTGGCAGCAGCCAGTTTGATCATGGTTCATCTGAGCCGTTTATCAGAGGAAATGATCCTATGGGCATCTCAGGAATTTAGTTTTATTAGCCTCAAAGACAACTGTTCGACGGGTTCGAGTATCATGCCTCAAAAGAAAAACCCCGATATTCCCGAATTAGTACGCGGAAAAACAGGGCGAGTCTTTGGGCATTTGCAGGCAATGCTAGTCATAATGAAAGCGTTACCCTTGGCTTACAACAAAGACCTGCAAGAAGACAAAGAAGGCTTATTTGATAGCGTAAAAACCGTCAAAGGCAGTCTAGAAGCGATGACCATTTTGTTAAGAGAAGGCATCGAATTTAAGACTGAACGTTTAACTCAAGCCGTCAGCGAAGACTTCTCAAACGCCACCGATGTAGCTGACTATTTAGCCACAAAAGGGGTACCGTTCCGCGAAGCTTATAACTTAGTGGGAAAAGTGGTTATTACTTGTTTAGAAGCCGGAAAACTACTGAAAGATTTAACCTTAGAAGAATGGAAAAGTTTACATCCAGCGTTTGAAAATGATATCTACCATGCGATCACGCCAAAGCAAGTTATTTCAGCCCGAAATAGCTATGGAGGCACCGGGTTTGAACAAGTGAAAAAAGCCCTAAAAGCTGCACGCGATCGCTTAAATTCAGTTCAGTAGGGAACAGGGAACAGGGAACAGGGAACAGTAAATAGTGAACAGTAACCAGTGAACAGTAACCAGTAAACAGACAACAGTGACAACTAATAACTAATAACTGTAAACTGTAAAAACTGGTCACTGTAAACTGTAAACTGTAAACTGTAAAAGCTGGTCACTGTAAACTGTAAACTGTAAACTGTAAACGACTTCTATGCGAGAACTTTATCCCCCCATTGAACCTTATATTCAAGGCACCTTAAAAGTTAGCGATCTGCACACCATTTATTTTGAACAGTCGGGAAACCCAAAAGGAAAACCCGTCGTTGTTTTACATGGTGGGCCAGGAGGCGGTTGTTTACCCGAATATCGTCAATATTTCAATCCCGAAAAATGGCGTATTATTATGTTTGATCAACGAGGTTGTGGACGCAGTACCCCTCACGCTGAACTCAGAGAAAATACAACCTGGGATCTGGTTAGAGATATTGAAAAATTACGAACCTGTTTAGGTGTTGAAAAATGGGTGGTTTTTGGGGGAAGTTGGGGAAGTACCTTATCTTTAGCTTATAGTGAAACTCACCCAGAACGTTGTCAGGGTTTAATTTTACGGGGAATATTCCTATTGCGATCGCCTGAAATTCGTTGGTTTTATCAAGAAGGAGCAAGTTATATTTTCCCCGATGCTTGGGAAGAATATCTCAAACCCATTCCCCTAGAAGAACGAGATAATTTACTGCAAGCTTATTCTAAACGCCTCAATAGTGATGATCCCAATATTCGTTTAGAAGCCGCAAAAGCTTGGTCAATATGGGAAGGAAGTACCAGTAAACTATATGTTGATGCCAATTTAAAGCAAAAGTTTGGTCAAGATGAATTTGCCATAGCATTTGCTCGCATTGAATGTCATTATTTTGTGAATGGAGGCTTCTTTCAACCCGAAGATCAACTCTTAAAAAATATAGATCGAATTCGTCAAATTCCGGGAGTGATTGTTCAAGGACGTTATGATGTGGTTTGTCCGATGAAAACGGCTTGGGAACTCCATCAAGCTTGGCCAGAAGCAGAATTAATTGTCGTTCCTGATGCGGGACATTCGATGAGTGAACCCGGAATTCGTTCAGCATTAATAGAAGCAAGCGATCGCTTTGTCGAGTCCAATTAAGTTAAAGTAGCGGAACAAAAATCATCTCTTTGTGTCTTCGTGTCTTCGTGGTCTTTCTTCTTAATTATAAAGAATACAGGGCGCCCGTCTGAGTGCGCCCCTAAAAAGATTCAATCTTAACTATAGCGCGAAGCGCTAGGCAAAAGGCAAAAGGCAAAAGGCACTCTTGGGGGGAAAGTTCGGTATAGTCAGGCTTTTGGCTTTTCTTCGTGCCTGGAATTTGTAAGTATACCAGCGCGAACTGCTATACATTTAAAGGAACTCTTTCAAAATTTGTTCAAGTAACTGACTGGCTCCGATGCCACCCTTTCCTTGAATATAGGACAGAATAATCGGTACAAACTTGTTTATCATGCTGGTATTTAAGCCCAGTTTAGAAAAACCTGCGGCTAAAGTCGCCAAATTTCCAATGGATGCAGGCGCTCCCATTGCTGAGGCCAAGTCACCCAAAGCACCCATCATTCCTCCCCCTTGAGGAGCGGCTTTCAGAAGTTCACCGATACCCGGAACATATTGAGCAACTTGAGAAAACTGTTCATCTTGTAATTTTTCCTGAGCCAATTGAAAGAGGAGTCCAGCTCCTCCTTTGGCTTGCTGTTCCTGCACCCCGAGTTGACCGATCAAGATCTCAACCAGTTCCATCTTGTTTTACCAGTACGACATACAACTTTTATCATAACTGTATGAAGTTGCTCAACTAGGTTCCTCGGTTTTGAGTTTAATATCGATCCTGAGTTGTCAATGAGAGCGTCATCGCCGAGCGGACAAAACTATAACTAACATTTTGCCAACGGGGGTTACAGACTTGACCTTCTACGACATCGAAATGAACTAAAAACCAACGATCTACTAAACTCCCCCGTTCGAGTATGCGTTCAAAATACATAACTCGTTCGGGATCGATGTAGTATTTTTGACAAATTTGATCGAGTAAAATCTCAAAAGCTCGACCGATACTGATTCCCGTGTTCCAGGGTAACTCTGTAACGGTGATCACTTTACCCCCATCGGGCTTAGAATGAATGGCTACATCAGATTTACAGATGCTACCGGGCCAAAGTTCACATTTAAATAACATTGTGACAATATCCTCATATTAAACTGCAAACACAACAGAGATCATTCTCTGCTGTCTTCATTCTCTCCGAGAAAGTTTATGAAGTAAACCTTAAGATACAAAAAAATGTACACTCTGAACAGAATGAAAACTTTTAAGATTTGTTTAATCTATTGTACCAAGGAAAGATCAGCGATCGCCACAATCGTCGGGTATAAAAAAAATTGTTGAGTTTTTGTCTATGTTCATCTGGCTCAGTTGAGCAAAATTACTCATCAAAGAATAAAAAACACAAAGACACAGAGAACACAAAGGAAAAAATCTTAGTGTCTTGGTGTCTTTGTGGTTAGTTTTTATACAACAATCTCAAATCAGTTAACTTCGCAGATCAACGTTAAACTCCTTGACTAACGCCTCACGAACTTTTTGCTGTTTGGGTTCAATTTCTGCATCCGTTAACGTGCGATCGCTAGCCCGATAAACGAGGCGAAACGCTAAACTGCGTTGACCTTCAGGAACGTGTTCGCCGCGATATTCATCAAATAGTTTAATTGATTCTAGCAAATTTCCTGCCGCTTTGATCATACATTGTTCTAAGTCGGCAACTGAAACTTCCACGGGAACAAAAAATGCAATATCCCGATCAGAAGGGGGAAAAGTTGAGAAAGAACTGAATTTTCGGATTGAATTTTCCCCTTGAGTCATCGCTTCTATTAACAGCGATAAATTGAACTCAAACAGATAAACTTCTTTCGGTAATTCTCGTTTTTCTTGCAGTTGAGGATGCAGTTGACCAAAAATTCCTAAACGATTTCCGTTTAACCACAAAGACGCTGTTCTTCCAGGGTGTAATTGTTCAATTTGACTTTCTTGTTGATAATCTACTGACAAATACAACCGTTTAAAAATGGCTTCAAGGATTCCTTTGGCTTCAAACCAAGAGATCGGTTGTTCTCGTCCCCCTTGCGTCCAATGTCCTTGCATCGGATCACCTCCTATTATACCAGCAAGCGCATCTTTTTCTTTATAGATTTCGCCTTCTTTCCAGAAAACTCGCCCAATTTCAAAGCCATTTAACGGCCCATTTCCGTTTTCTAAATTGAATGCAAACGCATCAATTAATCCCGATAACATTTCGGTTCTCAAAGCGGAATATTCCACAAACAAAGGGTTAGCAATCAAAACTTGATTTTCCCCTTCTTGTTTCACTAAGGAATAGTGCATTAATTCGGTTAATCCAGCCGCTCGAAATACAGTTCGGATCTGTCGCAAGGCTAACTGATCTGCTGGCAGATAACCGGGTACACTTTGAGCGGGTAAAGTATCAGAAAAATTATCATAACCATACAGACGGGCGACTTCTTCAATGAGATCAATTTCTCGTTCTAAATCTCGCGCTCGATAAGCGGGAACTGTGACTGTCCAAGCAACCTCTTTTTCCTCAGTTTGACGCACCAAACCACATCCTAATGCTGTTAGAATTGCTTCTACTTCTTCCGGTTGTAGGAAAGATTCAACTAAGGTATTTTCACCGCGTTTGAGAGAACCTAAAATCTCATTTGTCCGACTTAAACGCAGAGAAACTTGAGAGGAAGTCACATCATCAATCAGATTACTAGCAGACTCCTGTTGCGTGGGAATACCGCCTGCGAGTTCAGTGATTAACGAAATCGCCCGACGACAAGCGAGAACTAATTCAGCCGGATTAACGCCTCGTTCAAAACGGGTAGAAGCTTCTGTTCGCAAGCCTTGGCTACGAGCCGAACGTCGAATGGCTACAGAACTAAAAACTGCCGCTTCTAACATTAAGTTCTGGGTTCCTTCATGGACTTCTGACTCCTCACCGCCCATAATTCCAGCCAGGGCGACGGGTTGATCATTCGCTGTAATTACTAGGGTTTCGTCTTTCAATGAGCGAGTTTGACTGTCTAAGGTTTTCAGGGATTCGCCCGATTTTCCAAAACGGACTCCCATTGTTAAGTGATCAGAAGCGGTCATCTTTTGTAGCCGATCGCGATCAAAAGCGTGAAGCGGTTGTCCCCATTCCAACAGAATATAATTCGTAATATCGACCACATTATTAATCGGTCGAACACCCGCCGCTTGTAAACGCTGTTTCAGCCATTGGGGAGAAGGGGCGATTTGAATTCCTTCGATGATCGTACCTGTATAAATAGAACAGGCTTGAGGTTCGCTAATATTAACGCTTAATTCTCTAGCGGCTTTTTCAGCTTTGATCAAAACGCCTGCGGCTTCAGGAATGCGTAAAGGTGCAGCCGTTAAAGCAGCGATTTCTCGAGCAATTCCCACCATGCTTAAACCATCGGCTCGGTTAGCAGTAGCGGTGACATCTAAGATCACATCATCTAAACCGAGTAAAGGTCTAACATCACTGCCCAGTTCAGGGTTTTCCAGATTGAAAGAGTGAATTCCTGGGGATTCTTTTTCTAACCCTAATTCCGATAAAGAACAGATCATTCCCTCAGAAGGAACGCCCCGCAGTTTGGTTTTTTTCAGTTTGAGATCAACTTTGGGTAAATAAGTCCCAATTGTGGCTACAGCGACAATTAAATCAGTCTTGGCATTGGGTGCGCCACAGACTATATTTAAGGGTTCAGCAGCACCAATATCAACTTGACAGACTCTCAGTTTGTCCGCATTGGGGTGTTGAGTGGCTTCTAGAATTTTGCCCAAAACAACTCCCGACGCCCAACTGCTGCGATCTTCGATGTCTTCGACTTCAAAGCCAGCTACAGTTAGAGTTTCGGCTAACTGTTCGGGAGTCATGTTAATATCTACTAATTCTCGCAGCCAATTTAGAGAGATACGCATTCTTTTATCAGGGGTTCAGTGTTCGTACTTAGGAGGTTTTCAGACCTAGCAGCAGGTCTATCGTCAAAATGGACTGATCAACTCTGCTATCGGTGTTTAGCTTGAGTTCAGGCGGTTTGATTGTCCAGTTCTCATCATAGAGGAAAGCGGAAAGTTCAGCACCTAGTGAAAATTGGGCTGACTGCGTTAAAATTTCAGGAATTTCTTATTGATCTGGTGAATAATAGTAATAGGGGGAAACTATCTATTGACAGGATATTGCTGCCATTGCTGGCTGTCATTATACAAAGCAAGTAAAGTTCAACCCATTGTCGGTCATAATCAGTGTCTCAAATTCCGAATGATTCTGGGTGAATGGCTGTATTGTCTATCTCCGCTAAACTTGAAGTTGAAGCATTCTCAAAGACTATGAGTTACTGTATCAATCCAGATTGTCCCCATCCTGAAAACCCGGAGGATGCCTCACAATGTCAGGCCTGTCGGTCAAAATTGGTCTTGCAAAATCGCTATCATGTGATGAAACCTCTGGGTAAGGGTGGGTTTGGAGCAACGTTTTTAGCTGAGGACTTGTCTTTGCCCGGTTCTCCCAAATGTGTCGTTAAACAACTCCGTCCGGCGGCAAAATCCTCTAAAATATTGGAGATGGCACGCCAGCTTTTCCAACGGGAAGCGAAAACCTTGGGCAAAATTGGCGATCATCCTCAAATTCCCCGACTACTTGATTATTTTTCAGGTAAACAGCAATTTTATTTAGTTCAAGAATACGTTGAAGGCTGTAATTTAAAAGAAGAAGTTCAGCAATTGGGTTTATATACAGAAGAAGAGATTAAAGCGTTTTTACGGGAAATCCTGCCGATTCTCAGCTATATTCACTCCAATGAAGTCATTCACCGCGATATTAAACCGGCTAATATTTTAAGGCGCGTTCAAGATCGGCGATTAGTTTTGATTGATTTTGGAGCGGTTAAAGATGAAGTCAAACAGGTGACGGAATTTGGAACCGGACAGACGGCGTTTACTAATTTTGCGATCGGGACATCTGGTTTTGCACCGCCTGAACAGATGGCTCTGCGCCCGGTTTATGCCAGTGATATTTATGCGGTGGGGATGACTTGTGTTTATCTAATGACCGGAAAATCTCCAAGTTCTCTCGATCATAATCCCATGACGGGGGAAGTGTTATGGCGATCGCTGATTTCGGTGAGTGATTCGTTTGCCTATATTTTACAAAAAATGTTGGAGATGTCTGTTTATCAACGTTACCAGTCCGCCGAAGACGTTTTAGGTGCGTTGGATCATGAAACAGAGTTTTACACCGATTTTTCTCATGGACTGGCGGTTCAGCCTGCACCTCGCGCCCCGGAAGCACCGACTCAATTAGAGGCCGCCGACGATCAAACGACCGTCTACAATGATGATGAGCATACTGCATTGCGACCGTTCGCGGCTCAGGCTCAACAGATTCGAGAACAAAAAGCACGTCGTCTGAAAAAAGACTATACTCAACTCGGAGAAAACTTTGCTTCTGTAGATGCGGGTTTGAGCGCGACTCAGGGCGCTCCAACTGTAAGTCTGTTTACCTCAGCAGCTCATACTCGGGCTAGAAATAACTCAAATCGTTGGGATGAAACAAGCTTACGCAATGCTTATGCTAGAGGTGAGCGCTATTTTACCGATTGTGATCTCCAGGGTTTAGACTTGCGAAACGAAAAGTTTTCCGGTGCTTATTTTACCGAATCTCGCTTACAACAGACCAATTTTCAAAATGCCGATTTATCCAAAGTTGATTTGAGTCGAGCATCCCTCAGCGATGCCATTTTCAAAGATGCTAATTTAACTCATGCTCGTTTCAGTTATGCCAACTTAGAAAATGCCGATTTACGCGGTGCAAATCTCACCTACGCCAATTTGAGCTATGCTAACCTGCGAGGTGTTAATCTCTGTGGAGCTAACCTAACTCATGCTTTAGTGTCTGACCAACAACTGGCTTTCGCTAAAACAAACTGGCGTACTGTTTTACCCAAGGGAAAGCGGAAATTTGGGTTATAAACTAAATCCCGTTCTGATTTCCCCAATATTCAAGGGTGTTCTGCTTAATCAAGATCTTCTGAATTCTCGTCGAGAGAGGGCGAGGAATCCTCTTCTAAGTGAGTCTTCTTAGCCGGAATAACTCTAGCCGGAACACCGACTGCTGTTGCTCCTGGCGGAATATCACAGATGACAACAGCATTTGCCCCAATTTTAGCATGATCTCCAACCTTTGCTTTCTTCAGAATTTTAGCACCTGCTCCGATGTCCACATGGCCCCCAATTTGAACATCTCGCGTAATTGTAACTTGTTGTAAAATTAGACAATTAGGGCCGATAGAAGCTTGAGGATGAATCACAATTCCGTTGGGATGAGTAATCACCAATCCGCCCCCTAGCTGACAGTTTAAGGGAATATCTGCACCGGATACAGCACTCCAAAATCGATGCTCAAGGGTGTGTATATTCTTGAACAACTTAGCGACAATATCCCCGCGTTTTTGCACTTTTTGGTATTGACGAATTGACTTGAGAAGTTGTTTACCAGGAGACCACCAACGCTCCATTTTTTCTCGATTCCAATCGGGATCTGTTGCCGAAATTACAGGCTTTCTTTTTTCAGACATTTGGGCAGATTCTAGAGAATTTTCCATACTTTAATTAATACATTAACAGTCTTCTAATGTAGCTCATGTTAATGCAATTCATACAGTTTACTGGGAAATTCTGCTATGTTTTGTATTCGACTAATGTTCGCCGACGACCCAGTAATCGATTAATATGAAATTGCATCTGGCCTTGAAGTTGCGGAAATTTACCCAGGACACAGGATACCGCGTAGAGAGCAGAGTCCCGGCTAGAATAACCCCGTTGTTGGGTATAATATTTATAAATTCGGTAGGTCAGAACTGGATAGCCGACCAGGAACAATAGACTGAATTCATGGGTCGGAAAAGCGAGTGCCAATGTCAACAGAGGAATAAACAACCCCCATAACCAAATACTCTGGCTTTCTTTCACCCAATGTCGTTGGGGAGATTGACCATGTATCCAAGCGCCTTCTGCGTAGGCATGACCCGCTCTGAGCATCCGTTTCCACCACTGATTCCAACGGCTCATCTGAGCATCATGGAGGGTCATTTCGGCATCTAGGCGAAGAATTTTCCAGTCCTGTTGACGTAGCCGCACACAGAGTTCCGGTTCCTCTCCGGCAATAATAGAATCATTAAATCCCCCGACTTGTTCAAAGGCTTTGACTCGCATCATCGAGTCACCCCCACAGGCTTCAGCTTCCCCAACCGGAGTATTCCATTCAATATCACACAACTGATTGTAAACTGTGGATTCAGGGAAACGTTCTCGGCGGCGTCCACAAACCACCCCAACATCAGATTTGTCTACAAGTTCTTGTAGAGCCTTTTCCAGCCAACCGTCAACAACTTCACAGTCACCATCAACAAATTGGACAAATTCAATCTGAGGGTGAGTTTGTCGGAGATGAATAAATCCGGCATTGCGAGCGCGAGCGGCAGTAAAGGGAATTGAAAGGTCAAGTTCGATCACCTCAACGCCTAGCGATCGCGCCATATCTACGCTACCATCTGTTGAACCGGAATCGACGTAAACGATACAATCTACTTTCCCTAGCCCGGAAAGTAGACATTGACGCAAGCGTTGACCTTCATTGCGTCCGATAGCAATTAGTCCGACTTGATTCAATCTATTCACTAATTATTATTGACTTGAGGAGGTTAACAAGTTAACAGGTTGCACCATTAAGTATTAGGTTAGCATACTCTCTCTAATCTTCAAGAAATTTTCAGGAGAAATTTTGGGGCTTTAGCAAATTAGAAGTCCTATTGCTTTGAACCTCATGGGATTTTAAAGATCTTGTAAGTTGGAGATTGAGTTATGGACGTTCTCTGAAGAACTAGAGTATAATCAACACGTGCATCTTATCAAAACACAGACTCACCATTGAAGTGGTGGAAATACAGAAGTCTTGACTTCTGTAACCCGTCAATTGTGAATGTTCAACCGTTGTGCAGAAAGGGTTGCTTGCTCAAAGAAGCTTGGGTCTACTTCTAGTTATTGACAAAAGTTTTAACTATCCATCTGGTGAACTTCAGAAAGACTGGGGAAAGGGTGATCGAAGTCTTGGGATATTGACCCCCTAGAAGCCAGGAAGCAGAGGCGTCCCTGGAATTGTCGAGAGCCTGAATTTAGAAGGTTATGCCGAGGGCTTCTTGGTGAAATGCCTGTCTGACCGGGTGCTGCTGACAGTCCGGGGTGATGCAGCGCAAAGTCCGATCTCGGCGGAAACCGCTCGAGAAGGAACTTTGCAAGACAGGAAGTAAACATTAACACGGTTTGTACCGCGTTATATCAGTTTTATAAAGCAGTTAAAAGCTCTGGTAAAAATTGACTGAGAAGCTTCTGTACAGAAGCGCAATCCTGAATTAACTGAGGCTGATTTTATGCAAAACTCGAAGAATCCTGTTATTGCTATTGGATTAGATTCTGCTCAACCTCCTTTACTCGAAGAGTGGATGTCTAAGGGATATTTAAAAAATCTAAGCCGTTTACGTGAGCAAGGCATCTATAGCCGTTTACAGAACTTCAAAGACTCTAACGTTGAAACAGCTTGGACAACTTTTTCCACAGGTTGTCGTCCTGAAAAAACCGGGTATTGGGCAGCAATGGGGTTTCGCGAAGGGACTTATGAGACCGAAACTCGTGCCGCTTACGACTACAAAGAATATCTTCCTTTCACCGCTTTGGGAGAAGATTACCGAGTGATCACCTTTGATGTTCCCCAACTGCGACTCAACCCTCAAACCCAGGGCTTGCAAATCGGAGCTTGGGGGGCTCACTCTCCTCAAATTCCCAGTGACTCTATACCAGAATCCCTCTACCAAGAGATCATTGACAAGCATGGCCCCCATCCGGGTCTTCACAAGGATTATGCGGTTTGCCTCGATGTGAAAACCACCATGCAACTTGAAGAAAGATTTCTCACCGGGATTGAACGGCGATCGGCAATTTGTCAAGATTTGCTCCAGCGTAAGCCTTGGGATTTATTCTTAACCGTATTCAGTGAATCTCATGGTGGTGGTCACGTCTTCTGGCATCTCAGCCAACCCGACCATCCCCTCTATGAAAAACTGCGACCCCAGGTGTCCCACGACCCTCTGTTAGCGGTTTACCAAGCGATGGATAAAGCGATTGGTGAGATCTTAACCCAGGCTCCAGAAAATGCTCATGTGGTGATTTTCTCAGGTCATGGTACTGGGGCGGCAGTGATTGACTTACCAAGTTTTATTTTCTTACCTGAGTTTCTCTATCGCTACAGTTTCCCTGGGAAATGCGGGATTGGCGATGGCAAAACCTCTGAACCCTTACCGCCACCGATTACCAAGATGAAGTGGAACTACTGGGAACGGCATTTGTGGGGTGAGAAGTCCGATCCTAACCCAATTCGCCGCTTCCTCAGACGAGAAACACCCACTCGGATTTTTAAGCTGATTGAGCCTTATATTGATGCTCGGGGCGAATTTGATTTAATTTCTCCGTTCCAACTCAAACGTCAGGGAGAAACCGTTGTTCCTTGGAACCCGGCTCAGTGGTACAAACCGCTCTGGCCGAAGATGAAAGCTTTTGCGATTCCCAGTTTTGCTGAGGGTTATGTACGGATTAACCTCAAAGGTCGTGAACCCAACGGAATTGTCGATCCTACGGAGTACGATGCGGTTTGTGACGAACTCTGTGAGAAGCTTTACGCCCTCAAAGATGCTCGCAAGGGTATTCCAATGGTCAGTCATATCGTTCGCACCCGCAAAAACGCCGCCGATCGCAATCCCAAATTACCCGATCCCGACTTGATTGTGGTTTGGCAAGAAGAATATGCAACTGATGTGATAGAAAGTCCAGAATACGGTCGTTTTGGCCCATTCCCTCCCTATCGCGCCGCCAGCCATCGGGCTGAAGGGTTTATCTTAGCGACAGGCCCCGATATTGCACCTGGGTCTACCTTATCTTCCGGTCATGCTCTGGATTTAGCCCCTTCTATTCTAGATTTAATGGGCGCACCCATCCCAGAACATATGGAGGGTAAACCCTTGCCTTTGCGAACGAATCAACCGGTTGTTACGGCTTAATTGAGCGATCGCGACATTCGTCAATTTCAGTAACCCCGTAATTTGTGTTTATGATCAACAGCGATAGAGGTTAGTCCAGGGCTAATACTATCGCTCTTTGCGTTTAGGGGTTTTTGGCGATCGCGCTGTTCTTCACCGTTCAACGCCCCATGATATTTTCCACCTAAACGAGATCGGAAAAGTTGGCTTCTGATTAATAAAATGGTAACAGTGAACAGAGTCACGCAACTGCTAAAATACAACCGCTACGTTCAGGCAGATTTAACGTTAAGTTTTCTCCTTCCCAAGAGAGTTCAGCATGACCATATAAAACTTTTTCAGGACGAGATTTGAGGGAACCTGCTTGCATCGTTATATTAACAGATTGAGTGGCACTATTAACGACAACAATCACTTCTTCATCCTCGAAAATCCGAGCAAACCCATAAACTAAACCTTCAGCAAACAAGATTTGATAACCGCCGATTTTTAAAGCCCGATATTGATGACGAAGAGCAATTAATTGTTTATGATAATTCAGCGTGTGTTCATCCCACGCCTTTTGAAAAGGAAATCCTCGCCGACTGTCTGGATCAAGTTCTCCGGCTAAACCCACTTCATCTCCATAATAAATGCTCGGCGCACCGGGAAATGTCAGTAATAATAAAGTCGCGAGTTCTACACTAGCTTTATCTCCATTAGCAACAGAGAGTAAACGAGCAGTATCATGGCTATCGAGTAGGTTCAATTGGGTGAGTTGAATTTCCCAAGGATAAAGGTTTAACAACTCGTTAATTTTGACCGCATATTCAGCCGCAGAAAGCGCTGGATAGGGATAATAAGAAAGCCCTTCTACTAAATCCATTCGGACTCGTTCTCCGGCTGTAAACGCAATTGTGGGTGCTGTAAATAAATAATTCATCACACCGTCAAATTGGGTTCCATCCAACCAAGGACGAGAGTCTATCCATACTTCCCCGACAATATAAGCTTCCGGGTTAACGGCTTTGACTCGTTGACGAAATTCTTGCCAAAAACCCGGAGTTTTGATTTCAAAGGGAACATCTAGCCGCCAACCATCAATGCCAAATTCCAGCCAATATTCTGCAATCCGCATGATATATTCTCGCACTTCGGGATTATCATGGTTAAATGCAGGTAAAGCCCGATTTCCTGCCCAACCAACATAATTTGCAGGTTGGCTGCCATCATAGGGCGATAAAGGCCAGCCTTCGATTTTAAACCAATTTAACCAAGGAGAATAAGGACCGTTTTCTAAGATATCGTTAAAGAAGAAAAAACCGCGACTAGCGTGGTTAAAGACTCCATCTAAGACTATTTTAATATGGCGTTCGTGAGCCGCATCAAGGAGTGCTTTGAGCGCTTTATTTCCGCCTAAAATTGGGTCAACTTGATAGTAGTCGTGAGTATGATAACGGTGATTGCAAGCTGACTGAAAAATCGGTGTAAAGTAGATGGCATTAATGCCGAGATCTTGGATATAATCTAATTTTTCGATAACAGCCCACAAGTCACCGCCTTTGTAGCCCTGGACAGTGGGGGGTGTATCCCATTCTTCCCAGTTGGGCATCATTAGAAATTCAGAGCGGGATTTTTCACTTTTGGCAAAACGATCAGGGAATATTTGGTAGAATACGGCCTGTTTAACCCAATCTGGAGTTTGAATATTCATTAATCACCTTGATAATTTTCAGTTTTTATGGTAATCGAGGAAGCGGCTATTCCCACGAGTAACTGTGTAACCATTCTTCTAGAAGTATACTAATCTCAGCGATCGCTTCTGAGGTTAAATCTCCGCCTAAAGTGTTTTGTTTCCATTGGGCGAGGGCTTTGAGGAGGGCTTCTCTGGCTTTGCTGAGGCGCCTGGAAACAGTATATTGCTGGATCTCCAGTTGTTGGGCGATTTGCTGCTGGGTTAACTCTTGAGCGTAGTAAAGTTGCAGAATTTGTAAAACGTCAGGCTTGAGGCGTTCGAGAGCGTCCGTTAGAATTTGCTTGAGTTGGGTTTGTTGGGTTTGTCGATCTTGGGCTTCTTCTTGGGCGATTAATTCCGCTAACATGGGCTGACTGGGATCGGGGATGTCCTCAACAATTTCTCGCGTTTCTCCCTCTGCTTTGGGCATATTCAAGGAACTGACAGCCGGATAAAGATAGAGTCTGGCCCATTTTGCTGATTGAGTCAGCAAACGTTCGAGAGTGGCGGGAGAACCGGATGGGATGTGTTGCGATAATTGCGTTTGTTTGTGTTGATTATACAGTTGGGCGATCGCTTCCCAGGTTGCCGGATCAGGTTTCGTCAGTTGACGGCTTCCAGTGGCTTGAGCGGGGACATAGAGGGTTTTGAAGCAAGTCCAAGCCAAAATATACTCTTCTAGTTGATTTTCAGAGCTAATTCCGGCGTTTTGTAGAGATTCTCGCAGTCGCTTCTGACTAAGTTTTCGTAAGAGCGCCCAGTCGCTACAAATATCGGTTTCTCGGCGTTGGCGAAGAATATCGCGAATGATTGACTTAAAAGCAACGCTGGCGTAATCTTTGAGCGTTGAACCGCGATCAGGGTTAAATCCATTGAGAATGCGTTCAGCTTGGGTGAGGGCGATTTGAAATAAATCAGCGATACTCAAATTCATCCCGGCAAAGCCGGCTTTCACCGTTTTACGAGCGCTCCAATAGCAAGCTTCTTGCAGGTAAGCCAGTAAATGGGCTTGGGCGGTTGAGGATGCCGTTTGCCACTGTTTATGCCAGTAATGCACCCAAAACTTTTCTGATCCGGGAGATTGGGGCTGTGTCTTTAGACAGCGATCCATACTGCGACGCAGTTTAGGGTCAGTCACCCAACTGTTAAAATAATCCTCTGTAAACTGTACGAACGTGGAAAAAGTCTCAATCAAGCCTTGACGAGGACGCATGAATCCATCCATTTCGGGGGTTTGAAAAGATGTACAACTGGATTTTTCCTCAAACAAGGAGCCAGATGCACGCTAGAACGCTAGCTCTATTCATTTTAGCGAGGGTTTTAGCTATCTTTCTATCCTAACGGTCTATCTAGAAAAAATCTGACATTCAATCGGTATCAGGTTTAACTTCAACCTTTTGAGTAAGATGTCAGGAATGGAGGAGAAGTTTTTTCGAGAAAACGGTCAAGCATTGCGCTTGAGGAGTGAGACAGGCGTTTTAGAGGCTTGTATTTCAGGAAGAATTCAGACTTCGAGCTTGATGAGCGGGTCTGAGTTCGGTGTGAGAGCCAAGATAGTGAAGTTCTCCCTCCGTTAAATCCTGCGGATTATAACGGGGGCTTCTAAGATACAGAAAGTTGAATGTATTCCTCTGTTCTAGAAGTTTCCTGCTTCAAAGGCTGTCTACTGACTAAGCCTGCACAGGCAGACAAGATGATACCCACCTCGTTTAATGCTCGGTTGAAAATGTTAAGCGCAGCATTTTCATCGCGATCTAAAACCACCTGACATTTCGGACATTCATGGGTTCTAACAGACAAATCTTTTGGTACATTCGTACCACAACTAGAGCATTCTTGAGTTGTCCCATAGGCTGAAACTTTAACAAATTGAATGCCGCGTTTTACCGCTACTGCTTCCAATCTTGTTAAAAACCCACCCCAACCCGCATCAAGAATCGACTTGCTTAAAGGTGTCCGAGCTAATCCTTTAATGTTTAAATCCTCTACAGCAATCAGGTCATATCGGTTGACCAGTGAGTGAGCAATTTTATAATGTTGCTGTTTACGTTGTCGTTGTATTTTCTGGTGAATTCGTTGAACTCGATTGAGTTGTTTCAGGTAGTTATTAGACCGTTTTTGCTTTCTTGATAATTTCCGTTGCCCTCTAGCTAATTGAGTTTGAGCTTTTCGGTAGAAGCGTTTAAACGGAAAGGTTTCACCCGTTGAAGTAACACAAAGCTCTTTCAGTCCAACATCGACGCCTACACCAGTTTTTATCCGATAAACGGGCAATAATTCCGGCACAGAATCATCTTTTAAGCTAAAGCAAACATACCACCCATCGGCTTTTTTAACGATTGTTGCTGTCTGAATTACAAATCCATCAGGGATAGGACGATGAACAACAACAGGAATAATACCAATTCGAGTTGTAATGATGTTTTTACCATCAAATTTGATAGCTGCTTTCGGGTGATTAACTCGACTGAAACTGAAAGACCTTAAAGACCCAACTTTTTTGAATCTTGGCTTTCCGCAACGTTTACCTGATTGCTCGGGAATTAGCCAACGCTCCCAAGCGATCTTTAGTCGTTGCAAATTAATCTGCTGAACTTCTGAATAAATCTCTTTATAATTGGGAAATAATCGCTTGGTTTCCTTAAGTTCTGATTGTTGTGAGTAATAATCAACTTTTGCAGGTATTTCACCAATCGGGCATGAAATTAACGAACATCGGTCAATATAACAACGAGTTCTCATTAACCAGTCGAGACGTTGACCGAGTGCATAATTCCAGTGTCGTCTTAACAGATCCAACCAGTCCTCCATTTGGGCTATCTGCTGTTGACTTGGCTTGATTTTATAGCAATGAGTGATTATCATAGGTCTGATTATATCACTTACCGCTTTTTATGACAAGCACTTATGAGAAGGGTTTTAGATCTGTTTACTCACTTACTGCTCACCTGGTACTGGTAACGAAATATCGTAAAAAGATCATATCTAAACAGATGCTAGATAGACTAGGAACGATATTTGATGAAACCTGTCACAAGTGGAATTGTAAGCTTGTCGAGTTCAATGGAGAGAGCGATCATGTTCATTTGCTGTTTGCCTATCCTCCACAAGTTCAACTCAGTAAATTGATTGCCAATCTGAAAACAGTATCTAGTCGGTTAATCAGAAAAGAGTATTCTGAATATCTAGCTAAATATTATAGTAAGCCTACGTTCTGGACTGGCTCTTATTTCCTCGCTTCTTGTGGGGGCGTGACTGTCGAACAGTTAAAAAAGTATGTGGAAAACCAAGACCCTATCCGATAATTCCCCACCCGCTAAATGCTTCCCATTATAACGGGCGACCCCTTATCGGCAGAAAGTTGGACAGATTCCGATGGGCTTGCTCGACTTCAAAGATTCTGGAGTTGACTGTTGTGATGCTGAAGACGGTTAAGAATTTTGTTCTAATTCTGCTAAGGCATAACGGGCGATCGCTAAACCCATTCTTGCTTGTTCGAGGTCAGATAAGTCTTGCCATTGTACTACGGTTGCAGTATTTAGGGTAGATTCCAGTCGTTCGGTTTCTC
This sequence comes from Limnoraphis robusta BA-68 BA1, assembly GCF_034932365.1. NCBI lineage: Bacteria > Bacillati > Cyanobacteriota > Cyanophyceae > Oscillatoriales > Sirenicapillariaceae > Limnoraphis > Limnoraphis robusta. Next base: position 38,018 of record NZ_JAYGHR010000090.1, read on the forward strand.
CTCCCCGCATCGCGTAGGCAAAGGGACGGGCTAAAACCTGTAAGTCTTCTTCTTGCCAGTGCGGTAAGATCTCTTGGGTACACTGTACCAGTTGCTCGGCGAAGCTAGCTGACACATGACCGACTTGTTGCTTGAGGCGGATAGCGTTTTTCGCGAGTTGTTGGAGTAGCTGTTGAGGAACGCAGTCAGCAAATTTTCGCAGGAGAGATTTTTCTAGAGTGGTGACAGACCATAAATCTTCGACTTGAGTCAGTAGGGTTTGTAACCTCTGTTGTACATCTTCGTCGGTTAAACAATCACAGAGGGCGAGTTGTTCGTCGAGTTCACAAAGATCGAGTTCTGAGTCAAATTCAGAGAAGTTCCAAGCATAGGGCTGATCGCTATCAAACAGTGCATCCAGTAAATCCATCTCAGCTTGAATTTTGGGGGAGGGGGAAGAGTTTTTCATGAGTCTTTGTCCTTGATGTTCAAATGAGAGTCGTCTTGATGATTTTGGGAATAGATGGGGCTGAGAACGTTTGGATATCCACTGGATGAAAGTCTCTAGTTTACCCCGGTTTAGTCAATATTTAAAATTGAGAGCGTCAGATGAGTCAATGTTCAAACAGATATTACCCGGCACAGATTTACTTTCTTCTGGGCTATATAGATTTGTTGATCCTCAGCGTCAGTTTAATCGGTTCTTCGGCTAACTCTCCATTGTCTTTAGCAAGTTTTCCAGCTTGATGAAAAATTACTTCCCTAGCTACAATAACATTTTCTCAGATTACGGAATCTGGCTGGACTTATATTGAGGGCTGGGCTGGGTCGATCATAAACTCTAATGCTTGACCTTGGGAGCTGCCGAATTTTAACTGAGTTCCTGATTTTAAGGCAACTTCTTGGTGATGAACTCGCAGCCATCCGGTTTCTGCTAAGACTAGGGTGCCATAGCGGGAAAAATCGCGCAGAAAGAAGCTGGGTTGGCTGCGATCATCGTTACTATTGCGAGAAAAGATTTCTGCGTGTTTACTCGATACCCATTGTTCAGAAATCACGATATCATTATCTTCTCCTCGCCCGACTCGAACACTTCCGGCTTCGAGCGGCCAGATTTGCGGGGCGACTGTCTCCCCGTTGTCTAAGCGACTGGGTAGACGTAACCAAGCCCTTGGAGAGACATAGCCCAACCAAGTGGGAGAATTGACGGGGAGTTCTGTTCTGATTTCTTCGAGGGGTTGCATTAATTCTCCGCTAAATTCCGGGTGCATATACAACACCGGAAGCGTCCAGGCGGGTTGATTAAATTTATAAAGGGTTAATAAATGCTGTCTGGCGATCGCAACGGCTTGATCGATGGGTTTACGGGCGACGAGGGCTTGAGCGAAGGCTTGAATGAAGCTGAGGGCTTCTTGATCGGTGATCGAGTCTCGCATTCCCAAGACAGCCGGAACCCCATGATGAATTAAGACTTTGGCTAAACTGCTACTGGGGATGGCTTGGAAAATGGCTTCTGGGGAGGGTGTCAGATCGAAGGCTGGATGAGCGCCCCAACAGGCGTTAAACACGGCCATGACCACACCGCAGCGCACGAGGACTTGAGCGAGTTCAGTCCCGTTGAGGGTGACATCGGGTTGCAAAAATAACAAGCCGCCATCGGGAGCGGGGATGCAGTGACCTCCGTAAAATAAAACGTTATGTTCTCCGGTTTCCAGTTGGGCGATCAGTTGGGAGATGCTGGGTTGTATTAAGGTGGTGACGCGACAGGGGGCGGGGTTGTCTGGGTAGGGGTCTTCTGTTGAGGAACTACAGGTGGTGAAAATTTGACTTAATTGTTGGGCTTCTTGTTCTAACTGCAATTGTTGAATTTGAGAAGATTTTTCTAGGGGTTGTAAGCCTGGACTGTTTTTGCTTTCAGCTTCTGGCTGTCCTAATACCAGTAAAATATTTAACAACTGAGCGGGTTGATATTGTGGTAAAGGATTAACATCACTGGTTGTTCGGCTAAACAGGAGTTGTTGACTCAGAGAAATAGCGGGTTGACCTGCTTGGGGTTGCATAATTTCCCAAGGTAAAGGGATCAGGTCAGCTTCTCGCACATCGAGTCGAACTCGCAAGGGTTGATCTTGTCCGATGGCAATGCCTTGACTGCGATGCAGACTGTTTTGTATTGCGCCTTGGAACAACCACTGCCACAGATGAATGCCTAAATGTTGCATCAGGCGACTGCTGTAACTCAACTTTTGGCTGGAGTCTGTGGAGGCCAGGGAAATCATCGGTTGAGGAGAAGAAAGGGGGGAAATCTGCGCTAAACTTTGGGGGGAAAACATCTCTAACCAAGCTTGCCAAGCCTGGGAGAGGGTTTCTGGCAAAATGCAGTCGTGATGAACATACCCACTCGGGTAGGGTGACTGTACAACCCAGGTGGCGAAATGGTTGGCTTCACGTGTGTTTAGGCGAGCGATTGCAAGACTGAGGCAGGGACTGTCAGAACGCGACATTCAGTTTAAACCAATGTTCAATTAAGAGGCAAAGTGAATTTCTTTGTTAGTCTAACATGAAAAAGCCGATTGGTTGTGTAATCATTATACTCAACGATCTGCATCAAGTTCTACTGGTTTTGCGGGATCAAAAAAGTGCTATTCCCTTTCCCAATACATGGAATTTGTTAGGGGGATTTAAGGAAGATGGCGAATCTCCAAAAGACTGTATTCATCGAGAACTGTTAGAAGAAATAGAAGTTGATGTGGGGGAAGTCTACTTTTGGCGAAAATATCACTGGGTTGATTGTGATGAATATGTTTTTTGGCAATCTCTAAATTTAGACCTAAATCAAGTTAAACTGAATGAAGGACAACGCTTGGCTTATTTTAGTCGCTCTCAAATTCAGCAGACTCAGCTAGCATTTGAGTGTAATCAAATTTTAGAAGATTTTTTTCAGGCTGAGGTTCGGGTGGCTAACCTTGATGCCAATTTTTAGAGCGTTAGCAGTTCATTGAGTTTCGGGAAAATTGAATATCGTCTATTTTTATTGATCATTTTATAATAGGGTTATTTTGAGACAACAGTTGAGTCATCGAAATCAAGAATTAATCACGGAGTCTACGCTTATGAGTATGAATGTTCTGACTGGTATGAGCTATCCTTTGGGTGCAACAGTTTACCCGGATGGAGTTAATTTTTGCATTTTCTCTAAAACTTGTAAATCTCTAGAGTTACTTCTATTTGATACCCCAGATGCAGCTCAACCTTATAAGGTTATTCCCCTAGATCCCAATATTAATCGAACGTTTTATTATTGGCACGTTTTTATTGAGGGGATGCAAGCTGGACAAATTTATGGATATCGGGCTGATGGCTTATTCTTTCCAGAAGCTGGGTATCGTTTTGATCCCGATAAAGTATTAGTTGACCCCTACGCTAAAGCTGTTGTTAATGATGAAAATTATAGTCGGGGTGCCGCATCGCAACCCGGAGATAATTGTGCTAAAGCGTTTAAAAGTGTCGTTGTTGATCCGAAAGCTTACGACTGGGAAGGGGATTTACCGCTAAGAATTCCCTACTCAGAAACGATTATTTATGAACTTCATGTTGGAGGTTTTACTCGCCATCCGAGTTCGGGACTTCCCCCAGAAAAACGAGGCACTTATGCAGGTTTAGTCGAAAAAATTCCTTATTTAAAAGACTTAGGAATTACGGCGGTTGAATTAATGCCCGTTCACCAATTTGATGAACAGGATGCTGTTCTTCCTTTAAGAAACTATTGGGGGTATAGCACTGTTGCCTTTTTTGCTCCCCATCGGGGTTACAGTTCCCGTCGTGATCCGCTTGGGCCAGTCGAAGAATTTAAAGATATGGTCAAAGCATTTCATAAAGCGGGATTAGAAGTGATTCTGGATGTTGTATTTAACCATACAGCCGAAGGAAATCACAACGGCCCGACGCTATCTTTTAGAGGCTTAGATAATGCCTTGTATTATATTTTAGAGGAATACGATGGGCAGTATTATAGCAACTATAGTGGTTGTGGAAATACAGTTAAAGCTAACTATGAAATTGCGGGTCAGTTGATTGTAGATTGCTTGCGGTATTGGGTTTCAGAAATGCACGTCGATGGCTTTCGGTTTGATTTGGCATCAATTTTTTCTCGTGATAAAAATGGTTATCCGATAGATGATGCACCGATTTTATGGATTATTAAATCCGATCCCGTTTTAGCCGGAACGAAACTGATTGCAGAAGCTTGGGATGCGGGAGGATTGTATCAAGTTGGTTCTTTTGCAGGCGATCGCTTTACCGAATGGAATGGAAAATATCGGGATGATGTTCGTAGTTTTGTTAAAAGTGATCCAGGCAAAGTTCAACAGCTTGCGGCGAGAATCATGGGGAGTCCTGATATTTATCCTCAACCGGATCGTGAACCCCATTGTAGTATTAATTTTATTACCTGCCATGATGGATTTACGATTAATGATTTGGTATCTTATAATGGGAAACATAATGAAGCAAACGGAGAAAAAAATCGGGATGGATGTAATTATAATGTGAGTTGGAACTGTGGAGAAGAGGGGTTAAGCGATAATCCAGTGGTAGAAGCTTTACGTCTACAACAAATTAAGAATTTTCTTACAATTTTATTTGTCTCTCAAGGAACACCGATGATTTTAATGGGAGATGAAGTTCGACGCACCCAGCACGGAAATAATAACGCCTATTGTCAAGATAATGAACTGAGTTGGTTTGACTGGAGTGATATTGGTAAACAAGCTGACATTCTGCGTTTTATGAAGGGAATTATTCGTTTTACTCAAGAACGACATATGTTCCGGATTAACACCATTTTGCAAGCTGAAGGTAAACATTTACCCTATATTACTTGGCATGGACTGCGTTTAGATAAACCGAATTGGGGAGAAAGTTCTCGTTATTTAGCCTTTAGTTTGCGTCATCCCGATACAGGAGAATATCTTCATATTATGTTGAGTTCTTATTGGGAACCTTTAACATTTGAGCTACCTAACTTGCCCTCTGGACAATATTGGCACAGAATTGTCGATACAGGGCTAGCAGCCCCCCATGATCTTTATGATGTGAAAGTGGCGCCGGCTGTTAAAGCCCTTCGCTATCGAGTTAATCCTCGTTCATCGGTTGTTTTAATGGCAAAATAGACAAGGGTTTGTCCGTGAAAACTCAGTTGACAAACTCCAATCAAATTGGATGTTCCATTGGAGCCTCTCTCTGTTTATAATTTCAACAGTAAACACATCTCTAGAGTTAATCAATTTCTATGTCTGCTCCTCAAAAACTATACGAAGGGAAAGCGAAGATTGTCTACACAACAGATGATCCCGAAATATTGCTTGCCTATTTTAAAGATGACGCGACAGCTTTTAATGCTCAAAAACGAGGGACAATTCAAGGCAAGGGTGAAATTAACAATACCATCTCGACTCACTTGTTTAAACTCTTAGAAGCTGAAGGAGTTCCGACTCATTTTATTGATACGGTTGCTCCGAATGAAATGAGAGTCAAACGAGTTAAAATTGTACCGATAGAGGTGATTGTTCGTAATATCGCCGCCGGAAGTTTATGTAAACAAACGGGAATTGCAGTGGGGACTGTTTTAGAACCCACTTTAGTCGAATATTGCTACAAAAATGATGAATTGGGTGATCCGTTACTAACAGGCGATCGCTTATTTTTACTGAAGTTAGCCACACCCGAACAACTCGACGAAATTAAAACATTATCGCTGAAAATCAATCAAGTTTTGTCGGAGTTTTTTGATCAATGTGGGATTACGTTAGTAGACTTTAAACTGGAATTTGGTTACACGTCAGAGGGTCAACTCGTACTCGCCGATGAAATTAGTCCAGATACCTGCCGTTTGTGGAATAAAGGCGAAACAGACCCCAATTTAAGGGTGATGGATAAAGATAGATTTCGCCACGATTTAGGAAATGTGGAGTCGGCTTATCAACAAGTTCTAGAACGAGTGTTAGCCCAAACAAAAATGAGTTAAAATAGAACATAGGGAGCGATGTCTTACAGTGAATTTACTCTAGAGCGAGTCGTCAAAACATTTAACTTAACCCTATCAGAACAGGTTAACTTGTTTGTAGAGATTCCCGAAGTTGAATGTAGTTCTTTTCTACTGCAAACTTTAGAATACAATGTTCCTCTCGCTCTGGCAATTAGCACAGAAAAAGCTCGTTCTGAGTTGATTATTGCTCCCATTTTACTCGAACTCAGACGACAATTGCAAGACCAAATCAGCTTATTTTCGGGAACGGAATTTAATGTCGCTCCTGAATTGGGTTTAAACGGAACTTGTGATTTTCTCATCAGTCGAGAGCGAGAAATTTTGTTTGTGCGATCGCCCGTTGTGACGTTGGTAGAAGCCAAGAAAGAAAATATTAACAGTGGTTTGGGTCAATGTATTGCTGAAATGATCGCGGCTCAACTGTTTAATGAACGAGAAGGAAATCAAATTCAAAGTATTTATGGTGTGGTGACTTCGGGTAATATTTGGAAGTTTCTCAAGCTAAATCAACAGGTAATTAGTATTGATTTAGTTGAGTATTATTTGCGAGATTTAACAAAAATTATGGGGATTTTAGTTCAGGGTGTTTCTCTGTTAGGTTAAAGTGATATGATATCCGACTAATCAATGATTGTGATGTAGGGGCGCTCCTCAGCCGAAGATCGAGGGCGACCACTCCGAGATTGAGTTAAACCCGCCCCACCCCCACCATAACAGGCATTAATCAACCGGATATCATATGATAAATTGGAGTGGAACAGTTTAAAAAAAGGAATTTTTATTGAAAGAGGCTACGCGATCGCACTCTAGAATAACTTAATTAATAGAGTATTTTGAAAGAGGCGATCGCGAGATTTGTCAGGAACAATATCCTAAGCTAAACTGTATCTTTGACCAACCTCTTTGAGTACCTGAACCCAATCATTCTCATATTTATCCTCGTACAAGATTTTTGCCAACTCCTCCAGTTGAGCTAGATGCTCTCTCTTATCCTCATTAGATAATGCTTGCGCTAAATCCATATTGAAAAATTTGGCTAAATCTGGATATTCAATCGAGTGAGTGTCTACCAATTGACCTTTCCAGACAATTCTTTGATCGGTAAACGCAACCCCCGCTTTAGCATCATCCCACACGCTGGTATCGATCAGTGCGATGACTTGTTCATTAAAGTTGAGAGATAGCCAGCTAGACAAAGCATTTGACAGCTTATCCAGGGGGATGTTCGGAGCAGAAAACCCTTCGTCTAAACCATATTTTTGCCGAACCTTTCCTTGCAAAAATGCTGCTAAAGAAGCAGGTGTTGGATCTTTTGTTAAAGTGTAGATACGAGTTTCCAACTGGTGCAGTATATTTCCATCTCGTTTCTTTCCTCCCTCCAAAAATGACCAAATTAAAAAGGCAGTTCCAGAAGCAACCAGAGCGGCGCCGCCTGTCATTACACTCAGCCCACCTAGAGCGGACATCGTTGCAGTGATAGCCGCAGCGCCCGATAATGAACCTGCAACGCCCAAAGCGCTCGCCGCAGTCCAAGCCGCAAACACAGTCGCCGCACCCGCCAGAGTTCCTGTCGTGACTGCAACTCCCAAATTGGTCAAGTCTTGGCTATCCATTTGCGAGACTAACGCCACCGAGACCAGTCCTGCGGCACCAATTAACGCGGCGCCTCCGGTTGCGACGACCAACCCCCCCAACATTCCCAAACCCCCTGCGGCGACGGAACCTCCGCCGAGGAAAGCTAATGTCGCGTTCGTTGCTGCGGCTCCCGACAAACTGCTGATACTGACTCCTGTTGCGGTTTCTGCTCCGATTGTTGTTAGCAGTCTAGTTGCTTGGGGTACAACTGCACCTCCTCTGCTTTTAGCAGCGTCCAATTGATCTTGAAGTGCATCCGCATCTTGGATAAAAGCATTTACTTTTTCTGTAAAGTTTACTTCCGTGTTGGAATCTTGCTGTCTGGTGAGGAAATAAACAACTTTAGCATTTTCTGGAATATTGGCTTTTTCAATAAATGAGTCTAAAGATGTTAAAGTCGCCACATCGGATTCAGATATCGTTCCACCATCACGAACTTGATCGTAAACTGCCAGATATTCTTCCTGGCGACCCGGACTCAATTTTTGACTTTCTTTGATGAAATTAACTAAAATAAAGTCAACTGTTAAAGCCCTGGAAGTAGCGCTGGAAAGAGAGTAAATTTGTTGAATCGTGAGAGGAAGGGTAGAGTTGGTAATAATCGTATCAAGATCGGTCAGGGCTTTAAAATCGGGAACGGGTTCACCCGCTCGGACGTATTCCCAGGTTCCTCGTATTGTTTTCTTCTCTTTCTGCGTTAAATTTGATTCGGCTAGCGCAGATGCGATCGCTTGTTCAATTCCAACTAAACGGGAGTTTTTGCTGGCGATTTCATACCGTTGTTGAATCTGAGGATCTAGCTTTGATGAAGAATAAATCATATAATCGAGTAATTCCAGCGCTTCTATATCGCTGATATATTTAGAATCTTCAATGTCTTCGTAAACGGACTTACATTTTTCTTGACTTGATTGTTCTATGAATTTTGTCTTTTCAATTTCTTCATAAATTTTAGAGTCTATTCTTGTAATCTTATCATACAAAGTATGGAAAACGACGACAATATCTTCACCTTCTAAACCAACCCTGGAAATCATTTTCTCGTCATTGTCTTGAAGTTTTGCTGGAATTGATATTAGTTGAGTCTCTCCTGAACGTAAGGTAATGATCTGTTGTCCCCCGCTACGAGCTTCAGTATAGGGAACAAAAATGTGATAAATTTCGCGAGTTGAAGTGTTATTTGCTGAAGCTGAAGAATCTGCAAATGCACGGGAGGGATAAAGCCAGTCCTTCGCCATCAAGCCAAGAGTACCCAAAGCTAGACTACCCAGAAAATGACGACGGCTCTGAGTAAAAATACGAGGTTGATCCATGATTAAATCTTCCTAGATTTAGTTCTGCAAATTGGAATATTGAGAGTGAAAGTTTGATTCCCAAATCTAGTTTATCATGGTTGTTGCTTCTTTGCCCTAGTTGAAACTGAGATTAATTTGGCGCGGACAAATATATCAAATAAATTTGTTACATTTTTATATAAATCAACTGAATAATCTCACGGACAATATTATACAAGTAATTCGTCTTTAACTCATAACAAAATATTAAGCTTCTTCCCAAGTTGCAGAGACACAATACTCGTATAATTCCTTTTTACAATTTCGTTTCCTAATGATTTCAAAGCTAATTTTTTTATAGCCTAGCATTTTCATAGACTCAGCAAGTAGACTAGCCGTATCAACTCTATTACCAAAGAAGGTCGAATTGCCAACGATATAATCAATCTTAGCACCATCCTTGAGAAGATATCGAAGCGAGCTTAAATGTAGGTGCATATCATAAAAGTATTTTAACACATAAATTGATAAAATATGGGCATTTTTACCCTCTGATTTTCTAATATTTTCTACCGCATTATAAACCGATTCTGGTAGTAAATTAACTTCATCTATCTGCCAAGATTTTAGTCTACTGGTTGCAATTCCCCAAGTTCCACCAATTGCCATCCAATCTATTTCACCCGCTTCTTTTGCTTCATTTAGAAATTTAGTCCAGTACATATAGGGACGTAGTTCACGAATATAACTGATTCGATTTGGATAAGGTGGTGAAGTAATTACCCGATCTACTTTTACTCCATTTAGATTAATCACACAACGAGAATCTGCCCTAATTACCTTCGCACTACCTTTAATAGGTTTTGAAGTAGACTTCAATATCAAATCAAGGATATTAATAAAAAGTTGTTCAATCTGCTCAACTTCAAAAGAGTTTACTGTTTCACTAAATGACATTGAAACATGATTAAATGCTGCCGATGAAGTCTCAATGACTAGCCGACAAAAGGCAATCCAAACAATTCCATTATCTGCACTATTTTCAGGTTCACCAAATTGTTTAACCAAAGTATATCTGAGTGCAGAAATAATTTTCAATGTTTGAATAGACCACCAGCGTTCAATATTAAATATGTTAGGTATCCAGTGCTTTTCTCCTATACAGCCTTGAAATTCAACGATAGCATTATTAACACTATGACGAATCTTTATGATTTGCTCCTCAGAATAATTTTTGCATTTAATATTTCCCAGCCAAACTAAAAAGGGATTGATGTCAAAAGTAAAAGCTTTATATGCGTTTTCAGCCGCAACAAGTGCAGTTGTTGCTGTTCCAGAAAAAGGATCAAGAATAATTAAGTTTTGCTCCGCACTCATTAATAGTTTTTCAACCAGTTTCACGCTATAAGCTGGAGTCAAGCGCAGCCATCCATGTCGCCCATAACTACAGTTGTATTTGAAAGTATAATCTGCTCGTTGCTTGAGAGTCGGTGACATCAATTTACTTTGCACTCAATAAAATTTCTAGTGTCGTTAACATTTCTTTCTTGATTAATTCAGAGTTTCTCTGGAAGAAGTCTGCTAAATCATAATCTAAAACATCTTTACAAAAAACAAAAAGAGAGGTTATACTACTACCGGAGACGTTTCCAATAATTACTCCACCTCGGCTATTGCGATAACGTAACACTAGATCAGCATCAATTTGAGAAGAGAATATTGCAAAAACAGGTAAATATCCATTAGCCCAAGCAACAGCAACATTATCTATATCAGCATTTTGTCTCTTGCTATCTTTGCTTTTGTATCCCTGGCGAACCTCAAAGACTGCTCCATTTGCTGGAACAGGAACATTTAGAAAACGACTATAATCGACGATCCATTGAAAAACTTTTGCTTTAATCTCTAAATTCTGAATTTTGGCAAGTTCCAATCGACCATCCAATGTTAACACTTTATCTTTATTAGTTTTCGTTTTTGTTGTATAAGACCACGTAGAATATTTTATATCTTCATAACCTGTAGAGTCCATTAATATTTGCCTAAATAAGTTTTCACATCCTCGACCAATCTGACGATAAATAGAAGTCATACCACCCGCAGCTTTATGAGCCGCATACATTAAATCTGAGTCAAGACCAATCCATGAGTAAAATGGATCAGCTCCATAAAGTGATAGAAACTGGGTGAGATTTAATCCTTCCTGTTTATTGCCTTGACCCAATTTAGGTTTATATCGTTTACAGATATTCAGAGGATTAAGAAATTTATTGAGATATAACTGTTCGTCTACCACAATTAATTATTGATAATTTCAGCTAACTTATTATAATATAATTGTAAACACAGAAATATTTTAAAATTGTAAATGCTGTAAAATTTGCTGATTTAGAGTTTTAAGAATGGGTTTTTAGATCTTCATACGGGCCAAGAAATCTTTCACCGTTGAAATGAATCATGTGATCAGGTTGATCGGATATCCAGACTTCTGTTTCCCAACTGCCAGATAACGGTCATTTCTTTGTTGAGTTTGACGGTTCCAGAAGTAAAGTTGTCCCCAAATGTCAGAGTTCTGGTTTACTGTATCACTGATCGCTAACTGGACAAACTGTTCGTGAGGAACGGCCAAACTGAGGGTAAATCAGCTATTAATAGCCACAGTAGGAGATGAGTCAGTTGATTGCATGGCAGCATCCTCAAAGCGTTAGGGGTGCCAGGGGTTCAACCTTGATCGGGAAAAAGCCTGAAAACAGCGAGGGTTTGGGTTAATTTTCGGGTAACACGAAGTCGCTGAACCGACTGTACTAGCAAGGGTTTGAGGGTACTGTTTGCGAATTCCCGATTTTAGGGTACCCACATAATGGTAAAATTTCACAGTTTGTCAGATGTCGGGTGTCAAAGAGTGGAGATTCCTGAATCTCCTTGCTTTTGGCCAATGGCTGATGACTGATGAGTGATTTTCCGGTGTGTGGATGTCCAAAAGTGTGAACAACATGCGCTTATCTCCTGTTTTCGTTGCAGTTTTTGGGTTGACTGCAACTGTGGGGCTATCTAATTCTGCAAATGCTCAAACGTCTCCCGTTTGTGCTAATTCTCAAGAACCATTAAACATATCATATGATTTCCATTTAGATTGGCTGTTACCGCAGTCTGCAACTCAGGCTAACTTTTCTCCCGTTTTAGGTTTAAGCGAGACTGAAGGGGAGATAACCTTTTGTGAGAATAGGTTTTTTAGTGCTATTAATCCTACACTACAAACTTCTCTAGAAATTTCTTTAAACAAAGCTGAGGTTACTCAACCTAAATCACTCTTTGTTGGACAAGAAGTTTCCGAATATCTTATCTTTAACAAGATTAAGCCAAGTTTTCCGTCTCTTTTTCCGGTTTCTTTTAATCAATCTGATTTTTTGCAGCTCAAACTTTTTTCTTTAGATACACAAGATTTACAGTCTGTTCAATTTGAGTCTGTTTTTGCTGGTTTAGAAAATTCTGAAGAATTGGCTTTAACCAAGTCAAAATCTGAGGAATTCTCCGATGAAATGGCTCTCAATAAGTTAGAAGAGGAGAAACCGGAGTTCGTTGAACTCGCCGAAGAATTGGCTTTAACCAAGTCAAAATCTGAGGAATTCTCCGATGAAATGGCTCTCAATAAGTTAGAAGAGGAGAAACCGGAGTTCGTTGAACCCGCCGAAGAATTGGCTTTAAATAAGTCAAAATCTGAGGAATTCTCCGATGAAATGGCTCTCAATAAGTTAGAAGAAGAGAAGCCGGAGTTCGTTGAATCTGCCGAAGAATTGGCTTTAAATAAGTCAAAATCTGAGGAATTCTCCGATGAAATGGCTCTCAATAAGTTAGAAGAAGAGAAGCCGGAGTTCGTTGAACCCGCCGAAGAATTGGCTTTAACCAAGTCAAAATCTGAGGAATTCTCCGATGAAATGGCTCTCAATAAGTTAGAAGAAGAGAAGCCGGAGTTTGTTGAACCCGCCGAAGAATTGGCTTTAAATAAGTCAAAATCTGAGGAATTCTCCGATGAAATGGCTCTCAATAAGTTAGAAGAAGAGAAGCTGGAGTTTGTTGAATCTGCCGAAGAATTGGCTTTAAACAAGTCAAAATCTGCTCTAGAAAGCAACTCAGAAATTACTTTATACAAAATAGAAGCAGAACAAACAGAACCCGTCTTATTTGACTCAGAAATTCAAGCCGTTTCTGATTCAACTCAAACTCAATCTAGTCAGTTAGGAGAACCTTTAGAACAACAATCCTTGGAACTCGCTCAAGCATCCCCAGAAGGTGAACCCCAACCGGAAATGACACCGGAAATAGAACCGGAAATTGCACCCGAAAACACCATACCCGAACCGCCTCCTACAAGCGTTCCAGAACCAGTAGTTCCTGTTCCACCGCCACCTTCTCCAACGCCAAGACCTTCTCAAAACGCCCAACCTGAAGCTCAAGTTTTGGTTGCTGAAGTGGTAATTGAAGGAACCGATGATCCGGTTTTGGAGGAAAGAGTTTATAATGCGATTTCAACCGTACCCGGACGCACAACAACTCGTTCTCAACTCCAACAAGATATTAATGCGATTTTCGCGTTAGGCTTTTTCAGAAACGTTCGTGCAATTCCAGAAGATACTCCGTTAGGTGTACGAATTACCTTTGAAGTCGAAGCTAACCCATCTTTAGAAGCCATTATTATTGAAGGCGATAGTGTATTACCGCCGACTGTTGTCGAGGAAAGCTTCGCAGGTCAGTTTAACAGAACGATTAACCTGAATGAAATTGAAGAAGCCATTCAAAAAATTAATACCTGGTATCAAGAGAATGGTTATGTATTGGCTCAAGTCATCGAAGCACCAGAAGTAACACCCGATGGAACAGTTACACTGGTTGTTGCTGAAGGAGAAATTGAAAATATTCGGGTGAGGTTTTTAAGTAGTGAGGGAGAACAAACAGACGAAGAAGGAAACCCGATAGAAGGTAAAACTCAAGATTACATTATCACTCGTGAAATTGAGTTAGAAGCGGGAGATGTTTTTAATCAAAGAACTGCTCAACAAGATTTATCTCGTGTCTTCGGTTTAGGTATTTTTGAAGATGTACGACTCCAACTCGAACCGGGAGAAGAAGACCCCCGAAAAGCGGTGATGATTGTTAATGTTGTTGAACGCAGTACAGGTTCTCTAGTTCTTGGGGGTGGGGTAAGTTCGGCGACAGGTTTGTTTGGTACGGTGAGTTATCAAGAACTCAATATTAACGGTAGAAATCAACGCTTAGGATCAGAAGTTCAACTCGGTGAACGGATTGTTCTGCTCGATATTAGCTTTACTGATCCTTGGATTGATGGAGATCCTTATCGGACTTCCTACACTGCTAATATTTTCCGACGTCAAGCCATTTCGGTTATTTTTGAACAAGATGACGAGGATGATAACGTTCGACTACCGAATGGCGATCGCCCTCGGGTTGTGAGGACAGGGGGCGGAATTACATTTACACGTCCCTTTGCGGAAAATGTCTTTACAAACCCAGACTGGGTGGCTTCGGTCGGTCTTCAGTACCAACACGTTCAAATTGCGGATGCAGACTTAACCACAACCCCTCGAGATGACGCAGGAAAACTGCTGAGTGAAAGCTCCTCGGGTGAGGATGATCTGTTGACTGTACAATTTGGAATTGCTCGAGATCGCCGGAATAATCAGCAATTTCCCACCTCTGGCTATGCGTTTCGATTTGGAACTGAGCAAGCGGTTCCCGTTGGTTCGGGTAGTATTTCCTTTAATCGTCTGCGGGCGACTTATAGCTACTATCTCCCGGTGCAGTTTCTAGAATTAGTTCCTGGTGGACCTCAAACCATTGCATTCAACTTCCAAGCCGGAACGATGATCGGAGATTTTCCGCCCTATGAAGCCTTTGCTTTGGGGGGTGCAAATACAGTCCGAGGTTGGCGTGAAGGTCATTTAGGGGCGGCTCGGAGCTTTGTGCTGGCGTCTATTGAGTATCGCTTCCCCGTATTGGCAATTAGTAACTTCATCGTTGGGGGAGCTGTATTTATTGATGGGGCGAGCGCTTTAGGCACTCAAAGTACCGTTCCTGGAAACCCTGGGGGAATTCGGGGTAAACCCGGAAGTGGTTTGGGTGTAGGTGCGGGTTTGAGAATTCAGTCTCCCTTGGGGCCGATTCGGATTGACTACGGGGTGAGTGATGAAGGCGAAGGACGGATTCACTTTGGGGTGGGTGAACGGTTCTAAGATTCATAAAAACCCGGTAACTCATAAGAAACCGGGTTTTTGGAGTATAGGAGCCGGGTAAAAAATCGGCGCCGAATTAGACTTTATTAAAGAAGCCCGAGTCTTTCATAACTAAGGTACTCTAGGGATTACTTAGCAGTAATTATTCAATCATATATGAAGATTCGATGAAGTTGACTATTTATTATTGACACAGAAATAGGAGGTGAGCAACAATCTAACAAAATTGAAATGTTTGTTATTAATTCTCAGGTTTCCTATGCTCAAAAGATTTCTTCCGAATGCGTTAGCCATTGCGGGGGCTTTTTTAGTTTCAGGTACGGCAGCCATTGGTCAGGAATTAGCTCCAGACTCGGTTCGTGACTCACAATTGAACGTTAAAATAGATTATGTCGGCAGGATGCCATTTGTGCTTGGGCCTGGTTTCTTTGGGGATGCTCCAAATTTAGGATCGCCAGTATCGGTGGGAGATCAGCTATTCTTGCTGGATCAGAACAATGCCATTTATCGCTTTGATAACAATAGCATCTCTGAGGTTATTACAATTGATGACGCGCCAGCAGGATTAACACTCGATAATCGACAATCAATTCTCAACGTCGCTTCCAATGCCGCAGGTAACAAAGTTTTTGTAGTCTATACATCCTCTACGGTCCCCGCCGAATTAGTCGGCCAAAATTCTACATACACCCTCCCAGACCCGCTTCCAGGGGAAACACCTGACGGGCCTGTACCTGATGTGTATCGGCTCATGCCGAGCCATTTCCAGGTGATGTACGAATACAATTTTGACGGCGAGAAGCTTTTGAACCCGAAAGCGATTGCTGCCTTTGAAACGCAAATCATCGGCGGTCACATTGGGGGAGCATTGGAAGTATTGCCTGACGGTCGTTTGTTGTTTGCGACTGGAGATGCGCTTCCCTTTGGTTTGGATGGGAGATTCGCCCCACAAGATGATAACTCTCACCTGAGCAAAATTCTGATTGTAAATCCTGACAACGGATCGTTTGAGGTGGCGGCAAAAGGTGTGAGGAATGTCCAGCACTTCCAAATTGTTGATTCGATGTCAGATGAACTCAATTTACTTGGCTTTGCTGATATCGGCAGCTTTACTGCTGAGGAAGTTAACTTTGTCTCTTTGTTGGACTTGTACAATACAGACGAAATTGAGAATTTTGGTTGGGGACGCAATTCTGATGGGTTAGCCCGTGAAGGTACTTTCTACATCGGCTCAGGTGTTGCTCTCGATCTCGCCGGGCCGATGGCTGTTGGAAATGCTCCCGAGCCAGAATCAGGTTTTATACAACCATTGGCTCAATACAGCCGAGAAGGGGCAAACTTTTCTGCTGTTAGTGGTCCTGTAGTGAGTTCATTATCTTTTAATGTGATCTCTTCACTCTTCGGCGATCTCTCCAGGAGTGAAGTATTTGCCACAACTGCATCACTAACAGAGAAGAACGTTCCGGTTTTTCGGGTCAATCTTTTCGATTCGATGTTAAATCAAACATCCTTATTAGAGTTGGCAGGCGGACGAGCTGATCCGCGTTTCTTCAACTTTTCTGATGGAACCGCAGGTGTTTTGCTAGAAACGACTGGAGATTTTTATCGATTAACTGAGCTAAGTAATTCATCAATTAAATCGGTTCCAGAACCTGCCTCAACGTCAAGCATCGTTATTTTTGCTGTGTTTGGCTTAGTCTCTGCCTTAAAGCGTAAGACTAACCAAACATAATGATTGGAATCTTCTGTTTTGACTCATCTAGTTCGTTTGACATCCTCTCCGCCGTAAACGACGGAGATTCCAAACATCACTGTTTGGGTTTCCTCTTTCTATGAGTTGACTTACTCAACTGGGTTTCCCCACTTAAGCAGAGATCAGTCTCTCGGGAGGCG